>JAFIHO010000431.1 GCA_017849395.1 Hyphomicrobiales bacterium | reverse complement strand
TGTCGCGCCCAGCGGGCCGAGCGCCGGGGTCAGGCCGCGTTGCATCGCATTGCGCGCGGTCTGGCCCGCCGCGCCCAACAGGGTGAACGCTACCCACAGATGGGGAATTATTTGCGCCAACGGTTCATCGCGGCGTCATCGCTGGCGCGGGCGGCGACCCAATGGCTTTCGCCGTTGCGCGCTTCTTCCTTCCAGAAAGGCGCGCTGGTCTTGAGATAATCCATCAGGAATTCGCAGGCCTCGAAGGCGGCGCGGCGATGCGACGATGCCACCGCCACCAGCACGATGCGGTCCCCCGGCGCCAGCCGTCCAACGCGATGGATCACGGTGACGCCGGTCAGCGGCCAGCGCGACGCAGCCTCCTGCGCCATGCGTGTGATCTCCGCCTCCGTCATGCCGGGATAATGTTCCAGGGTCAGCGACGACAGATTGCCTTCCTTGCGCACATGGCCGGTGAAATACGCCACCGCGCCGGGATCGCCTTCCGCCGTCAGCGCTGCGACTTCGGCATCGAGGCTGAAATCCTGTGTTTGAACTCTGACACTAACTATCATGTGGGCTAGCCAGAGCCAAATTGCTCTTGATGAACTCCTCTAGTTCACCATCTACAGGGGCCCAACTTGGATGATGTAAGCCGATAACTTTCAATGGCTTTTGTATGCCATCGATCTTGCCTTCCATCCACCGGCCATTCCCAATCTCATGTAGGCGTACTACGCCGTTCCGCTCTAGCTCGCGCTTCAGAAGTCCGAAAGAACTACTTTTGGGGCTAGGGTCCTTTCCTAGACATATGATCCACTGCGGCTGAATAATGCTTAGAAGGGTCCGATGGACTCTCCAACAAGCGGCCCAAAGTTGATTAAAATCTGGCCTGTTAAAGAGCTCGTATTTATCATCCGACTCCACAAAGATCGCATTGGCCGAGAATACTTGTTCCGGACGCTGATTGAGCATTGAAAATAGCTCAAGAACGCGATTTTGGTGATTATCTTTTCTGTGCAAGCAGGACGTTTCAGTAACTGTTCTAATGTCGGGTGCCCCGCATCCCTTCCAACATTGATGTTGATATGCGCTCCAACTCGAGAATGTAGGGCAATCTTTGATTGGTCTATTCGCGTTATCTCTTTTTGGGTTTAGTCCCATAACGTAGAATGAAGATTGCTTGATGGCGTCAATGCCGGAATAAATTATCCAGCCGGTTTCTGAAAGATACTCGGCCATCTCTTTTTCAATTAAGGATCGGAAGGTGCGTTCGTCCATTATCATCCCCCCGTCACCGGCGGAAAAAAGGCGATCTCGTCGTCCGCCGCGACCTTCGCGTCCAGGCCGCTATGCTTCTGGTTGACGGCCACGCGCACGCGACCATCTTCGGCAAAGGCGTCGGCATAGCCGGGGCCAAGCGATTTCAGATGTGCGATCAAATCCGCCACGCTTGCCACGCCGTCGGGCAACGCCATCGTCTCCTCGCCCTTGCCGATCTTCTGCCGCAGCCAGGCGAAATAGAGAAGGTTCACGCCCGTTCCCGCGCGGCGTCGGGGCGCGTATCGATATGCGCCATGCCGTTCTTGAAATAGATCACGCCGGTATAGACCGTCAGCGCCGCGGCGATCCACAGCAGCAGATAGGCGATGAAGGCGTAAGTCAGGCTCAGTTCGGCGGGCAGGAATTTCTCTGCCAGCGGGGTCAGGATCATCGCCCCGATGGCCACCATCTGCACCGCGGTCTTGAACTTGGCGATGGTGGTGACCGGCACGCTGACCCGCGTGCCCGCCAGGAATTCGCGCAGGCCCGACACCAGAATCTCGCGCGCCAGGATGATGAGGGCAGGAACCAGCCGCAGCAGGCTGCGCAGGCCCCCGGTCAGCACGAACTGGCGGATATCGCCTTCGGCCACCAGCATCATCAGGGCCACTGCCACCAGCACCTTGTCGGCGATGGGGTCCAGCATCCGGCCGAATTCCGATCCGGCATTCAGCTTGCGCGCTGCGAAGCCGTCCAGCCAGTCGCTGAGGCCGGCGATGGCGAACACGACAAAGGCGATGATGCGGGCCAGGTCGCCGGGCGTGACAAAGGCGATGGCGAATACCGGCACCAGGACGATGCGCAGGATGGTCAGGGCATTGGGCAAAGCGAACATGGGCGAGACTTTAGGCGTGGTTGCCGCTTTTTTCACCCGTTGTTTTGGGGGTGCTCAACCGGGATGGAAGAAGTCGAAAATTTTCCTGGCCAGGGTCTGGCTGACCCCCGACACCGACGACAGATCGGCAAGGCTGGCTCCCGCCACGGCCCGGGCCGAACCGAAATGCTGCAACAGGGCGCGCTTGCGGCCGGCGCCCACCCCGGCGATCTCGTCCAGCGGATTGGCGCCGATGGCGGCGCTGCGCTTCTTGCGGTGGCTGCCGATGGCAAAACGGTGCGCCTCGTCCCGCAGGCGTTGCAGATAGTACAGAACCGGGTTTTTGGGATCGAGACGGAAGGGTTCCCGGCCGGGCATGTAGAAATGCTCGCGCCCCGCGTCACGGTCCGGCCCCTTGGAGATCGACACCAGCGCCACATTCTCCACCCCCAGATCGGCGAACACCTGGCAGGCGACGGCAAGCTGCCCCGGCCCGCCATCGATCAGCACCAGATCGGGACGCTTCCAGCGCGGATTGTCCGGCTGGTCGGCTTCCTCCTTCACCATGCGGGCGAAGCGGCGGGTCAGAACCTCGCGCATCATGGCGTAATCGTCGCCGGGCTGCAGCTCGTCCGACTTGATGTTGAACTTGCGGTATTCGCCTTTTTCGAAACCTTCGGGCCCCGCCACCACCATGCCGCCCAGCGCATGCGCGCCCTGGATGTGGGAATTGTCATAGACCTCGATGCGGCGGGGCGGGGCGTCCAGCCCGAACAGGTCGGCCACGCCTTCCAGCAACTGGGTCTGGGCGCTGTTCTCGGCCAGGCGGCGGCCAAGCTGTTCGCGCGCATTGGTCAGGGCCGCCGCCATGATCTCGCGTTTCTCGCCGCGCTGGGGCACCGCAATCTCGACCTTGTGCCCGGCCCGCGATCCCAGCGCCTCGGCCAGAAGCGCGGCGCCGGGCAGTTCCTCGGAGGTGAGGATCAGCCGGGGCGCATCGCGTTCGTCATAGAACTGGCCGACAAAGGATTCCAAAGCCTCGCCCAGCGGCAGGTCGGCGGTGCGGGGGAAATAGGGCTTGTTGCCCCAATTCTGTCCGGCGCGGAAAAAGAACACCTGTATGCAGGTCTGCCCGCCTTCGCTGTGGGCGGCGAACAGATCGGCCTCCTCGAAGGTGGTGGGATTGATCCCCTGCGAGGACTGAATGCTGCTCATGGCGCGCAGCCGGTCGCGCACCCGCGCCGCGGCCTCGAAATCCAGCGCATCCGATGCGGCATTCATCTGCGCCACCAATTCGTCCTGCACCACGCGGCTTTTTCCGGCCAGGAAATTCTCCGCCTCCTCGACCAGCTCGCGATAGCCCGCTTCGTCGATGCGGTTCACGCAAGGCGCGCTGCACCGCTTGATCTGGAACAGCAGGCAGGGCCGGGTGCGGCTGTCGAACACCGAATCCGAGCAGGAGCGCAGCAGGAAGGCGCGCTGCAACGTGTTCAGCGTGCGGCTCACCGCGCCCGCGCTGGCAAAAGGCCCATAATAGACGCCCTTGGTGGTCTTTGCGCCGCGATGTTTCAGAAGCTGCGGGAACGCGTGATCCTCACGCAGCAGGATGTTGGGGAAGCTCTTGTCGTCGCGATAGGAGACATTGTAGCGCGGCTTCAGCCGCTTGATGAGATTGGACTCCAGCAGCAGCGCCTCGGTCTCCGACGCCGTGGTGACGAAGATCATCTCGGCGGTTTCGGCGATCATGCGGGTCAGCCGGTCGCTGTGCACCGCGCCGCGCGCATAGGAGGTGACGCGCTTCTTCAGGCTCTTGGCCTTGCCGACATACAGGACTTCGCCCGCCGCATTCATCATGCGGTAGACGCCCGGCGCGTCCGGCAGGGTCTTCAGATAGGCGGTGATGCGCTCGACGCCCTTGAGGGGCGTGCCGTCGGAACTCATGCGGCCAATATATTAAAGCGGTTCCAGGAAAAGTGGAAACCGGTTTTCCGTCCGGAACCGCGACCAACAAAAAGATAGAGCATTTTCGCGATTCGAAGAAACGTGAAAATGCTCTAGCGCCTGCGCTCTATTTCCACGCCCGCGCTTTCGGCGCCGGGCAGGGCGTGGAGTTTTTCCACCCGGATGCGCGCGCTTTTCACCCGTTCGTCCTCGAAACAGGCGATGGCGATGCGCTCGGCCAGGGTTTCGGCCAGGCGCACATGGCCTTCGGCGATGATGGCGCGGATGCGCGCTTCGAAGATGGCGTAATCGACCACATTCTCCAGCCTGTCGCCCGCATCCATCACATCCTCGACGCCGAGGTCCAGATTGATGCGCACCGGCTGCATCTTGCCTTCCTCATGGCGGTAGACGCCGATATGGGCGAGCAGGTCCAGGTTGCGGATGAAGACATGGCGCACACCGGGCGCCGCGATGGGAGACATGCGTTCTATTCCGTCACGGTTACGTCGGGGGTCTGCCAGATCAGGTGCTGGCCGCCATCCACCGCCAGCATCTGTCCGGTCACCGCCGGGGCGGCGAGAAGATAGCGCACCGCGGCGCAGATGTCGGCGGGGTCGGCGCCGCGCTTCAGGATGGTGGCGTCACGCTGGCGCGCGAAATCGGCTTCCGACTGGCGCGGGTTGCGCAAGGTCGGGCCGGGGCCCACGGCGTTGACCCGGATGCGCGGGCCCATGCCTTGCGCCAGGGTCGTGGTCAGCCAGTAAAGGCCGGCCTTGCTGACACTGTAGGACAGGAATTGCGGCGTCGGCTTCAGAACGCGCTGGTCGATCAGGTTGATGATATTGCCGGTCTCGTTTGCCGGAAGCTGCGTGGCGAAGGCCTGGGACAGAACCAGCGGCGCGCGCAGGTTCGTTTCCATATGCGCGTCCCAGCTTGCGCGGGTGGCGCTTTGCCAGTCGTCATTCTCGAACAGCGAGGCGCTGTTGATGAGGGCGGTGAGTGGGCCGAGCCTCGCCGTGACCTTGCCGGTCAGCGCGGCGGTATCGGCTTCGCGCGACAGATCGCACTGAAACGTCTCGCAGCGGACGCCCAGTTTCCGAATGTCACCGGCGACCGATTCCGCGTCTGCGCCGGAGCCGTTGTAATGCACCGCCACGTTCCAGCCATCCGAAGCGAGATCGAGCGCGATGGCTCGTCCCAGTCTTTTGGCCGCGCCTGTGATGAGGACTGTCTTCATTGGGAAATGTCAGTGGTAACCCGTGTCGGCGCGCACCTTGCCCCGGAACACCCAGTAAGACCAGCCCGTATAGACGATGATGATGGGCAGCAGGAACAGGGTGCCCAGCGCCAGGAATGTCTGTGTCTCCGGGCTGGAGGCGGCGTCATGCAGCGAGAAATGATGCGGCACGATCATGGGATACAGGCTGATGGCGATGCCCAGATAGGACAGGGTGAACAGCCCCACGGCATAGAAGAAGGGGCGCACCGTATTCTTGCCCAGCGCGCGCCATAACAGCAGGCTGATGGCCAAGGTCGCCAGCGGCACGGGCGACAGGAAGGCGATATTGGGCCAGGCGAACCAGCGCCGCGCGATGTCCGGATCGATGAAGGGCGTCCACAGGCTGACAATGCCGACCGCAGCGGCGGTGGCCAGCAGCGCCTTGCGGCCATAGTCGCGCGCGCGTTTCAGCAACGCGCCCTCGGTCTTCAGCACCAGCCAGCAGGCGCCGAGCAAGGTGTAGCCGCACATCAGGGCCAGGCCGGTGAAGAGGGTGAAAGGCGTGATGCAGTCGAACGGCCCGCCGGTGAAGGCGCGGCCTTCGACTTCGAACCCCTGGATCAGCGCGCCCAGCACGATGCCCTGCGCGAAGGTGGCCACGCCGGAGCCATAGGCGAAGGCATGGTCCCAGAAGCCGCGATGCTCCGCGTCGCGGTAGCGGAACTCGAAAGCGCAGCCGCGGAACACCAGCGCCAGCAGCATCACAAGGATGGGGAAATAGACGGCGGGCAGGATGATGGCGAAGGCCAGCGGGAAGGCGGCCAGCAATCCCGTGCCGCCCAGCACCAGCCAGGTCTCGTTGCCGTCCCAGATGGGGGCGATGGAATTCATCATCAGGTTGCGCTCGTCGCGGGTGCGCGCCAGCGGATACAGCATCCCGATGCCAAGATCGAAACCGTCCAGCACGACATAGGCGAACACGCCGAGGCCGAGGATCATGGTCCAGAGCGGCACGATGTTCATGGCGCGCTTCCCTTGGGCGGCGCCACCACCGGCGCGGCGGGACGTCCGGCGGCGACCGGACTTTCGATCTCGCCGGGGCCCTTTCGCACCGCTTTCCACATCAGCCAGCCGCCCACCGGATAGATCAGCAGATAGACGATGGCATAGCAGAGCAGCGACACCAGAACCTGTCCGCCGGTCAGCGACGGCGTCACCGAATGTTCGGTGCGCATCACGCCATAGACGGTCCAGGGCTGGCGTCCCACTTCTGTGGTGACCCAGCCCGCCAGCACGGCGAGGAAGCCGATCGGGCCGGTGATGGTGAGCGTCCGCAGGAACCATTTTGTGTTGAACAGTTTGCCGCGCAGCCGGAGCAGCCAGGCAAGGGCGACGACCGCCAGCATGATCAGGCCCAGTCCCACCATGATGCGGAAGGAAAAGAACACCACCGCCACCGGCGCACGGTCTTCCCTGGGAAATTGTTTCAGGCCCGGCACCACGCCCTCGGCGGAATGGGTCAGGATCAGGCTGCCCAGTTCCGGCACCTCGATCACGGCGCGGTTGGTTTCGGCCTCCTCGTCAGGCAGGGCGAACAGCGCCAGGGGCGCATGGCTTTCGGCGTTCCAATGCGCTTCGATGGCGGCCAGCTTGGCGGGCTGGTGTTGCAGCGTGTTCAGGCCATGAAGGTCGCCCAGGAATATCTGCAGCGGCACAAGCAGCGTCAGCAGAGACAGGGTGGTTGTCAGCATCGCCTTGCCATCCGCCGCATGTTCGCCCTTGCGGATCAGCCAGGCCGCCACGCCCATCACGACAAAGCCGGTGGTGACATAGAAACCGGTAACGGTATGGGCCAGGCGATAGACAAAGGACGGATTGAAAACCACCGCCATCCAGTCGGCCGGAAAGAAGCGGCCATCGACCAGCTTGTAGCCGTCCGGCGTCTGCATCCAGCTGTTGACCGACAGAATCCAGAAGGACGAGAACAGGGTGCCCGCCGCCACCAGCAGCGCGGCGGCGAAATGCATCGGACGCGGCACCAGGTGGCGGCCGAACAGAAGCACACCCAGAAAGCCCGCCTCCAGCGAGAAGGCGGTGAGGCTTTCATAGGCCAGCAGCGGCGAGACGACATTGGCGGTGGCGTCGGAGAAACGGCTCCAGTTGGTGCCGAACTGGAACGGCATCACCACGCCCGAAACCACGCCCATGCCGAACGCGATGGCGAAGATGCGGGTCCAGAAGCCGCTGATGCGAAACCAGATCGGCTTTTTCGTGAAGAAGTAGAGCCCTTCCAGCAGCGCGATATAGGAGGCCAGCCCGACCGTGAAGGCGGGCAGCAAAATGTGCCAGGCGATCACCCAGCCGAACTGCAATCGCGACAGAAACAGCGGATCGAGTTCCATGCGTCAGGAACTTAGAGCATATCCCGCGCGGAGGAAACGCGGCTCTCATCCTTCGACAGGCTCAGGATGACGAGTTCCGGCAGCCGGATCAGGCGATGAAGCCCACGCGACGTTTCACCTCATCCATCACCGGGGTGGCGATGGCGCGCGCGCTCCGGGCGCCCGCCTTGAGGATGCGGTCGATCTCTGCGGGGTCGGCCAGCAGCCGGCGCATTTCCCTGGCCATCGGTTCCAGCTTGGCCACTGTCAGATCGGCCAGGGCATTCTTGAAGCCCGAGAATTGCTGGCCCGCGAACTGGGCGATCACCGCGTCGCGATTCTGATCCGCCAGGGCGGCGTAAATGTTGAGAAGGTTTTCGGCTTCCGGCCGGTCCTTCAATTCATCCTTGCTTGCCGGAAGCGGCAGGGGATCGGTTTTGGCGCGGCGAATCTTGTTCGCGATGGCGTCGGCATCGTCGGTCAGGTTGATGCGGCTGGCGTCGCTTTCGTCCGACTTGGACATTTTCTTGGTGCCGTCGCGCAGGCTCATCACCCGCGTCGCCGTGCCCATGATGACCGGCTCCGGCTGCGGGAAGAAATCCGGCACGCCATAATCATTGTTGAATTTCTGCGCGATGTCGCGCGCCAGTTCGAGATGCTGCTTCTGGTCCTCGCCGACCGGCACATGGGTCGCCTTGTAGACAAGAATGTCGGCGGCCATCAGCACCGGATAGGTGTAGAGGCCGACACTGGCGCGTTCCTTGTGTTTGCCGGACTTTTCCTTGAACTGGGTCATGCGGTCCAGCCAGCCCAGCCGCGCCACGCAGTTGAAGATCCATGACAGTTCGGCATGTTCGGGCACCTGGCCCTGGTTGAAGATGGGCGTGCGTGCCGGATCCACGCCGCCCGCGATATAGGCGGCCGCCACTTCGCGGGTGGAGCGCGCCAGTTCCTCCGACTTGCCATAGCCCGCATCGGCGGTGATGGCATGCATGTCCACCACGCAGAACAGGCAGGGCATATCTTCCTGCATCTTCACCCAGTTCTTCAGCGCGCCCAGGTAATTGCCAAGGTGCAGCGTGTTGGTCGGCTGCATGCCGGAAAGGACGAGGGGCTTGTGGGACATGGCGATCTCGCTGCGGCCTCACCCTTCGACAGGCTCAGGGTGAGGACTTTTGTGAATTGGCGGGGTTATGCCTTGGGCGGGCGCGGCCTTCAAGCCGCGGGCGTGGGCTGGGGCGGGGCCAGTGCCTTGCCCAGCCTTGCTTCCACCGCTTCCAGCCGCGCGGGGTGGGTGATCTTGTGGCCGAAGCCGTCGCGGACATAGAAAACGTCCACTGCCCGCTCGCCATAGGTCGCGATCATGGAGGTGGAGATCGAAAGCCCGGCTTCGAACAAAGCCTGGATGACGTCATAAAGGAACCCCGGCCGGTCCAGGCCTTCCACGTCGATCACGCTGGCGATCTGGGACGCTTCGTTGTCGAAATGGGCCTTGGGCGCGATGGTGAAGGCGCTGGGCCGGGTCTGGAGCGGGCGACGGCCGGTCAGCGCGCGGCGCGGCCAGATTTCGCCGCGCACGGTCTTCTCGATGGTCTGCTTGAGCCGCGCCAGCCGGTCGGGATCGTCGAAGGCCAGTCCCTCCATGTCCTGCACCGAGAAGATGTCGAGCGCGAAGCCGTGGCTGGTGGTGGTGACTTTCGCGTCCACGATCGAGCCGCCCGACATGGCGATGGCGCCGGCGAATTGCGAGAACAGGCCCGGATGGTCGGGGGTGTAGAGCACGATCTCGGTCACGTCGCGCAAGGGGCTGGGGAGCGTCGCCACGGTGAGAAGATCGCCGGCGCGGTCGGCCTTCAGCATCAGCCTGGCATGGCGTTCCTGTTCCTCGGTGTCGAAGGCCAGCCAGTAACTGTCGTAATGGCGCGCCAGCAATTGCGCGCGCTCCTCTTCCGGCAGGTCG
>JAFIHO010000430.1 GCA_017849395.1 Hyphomicrobiales bacterium | reverse complement strand
GGGCCTCGCCATCGCGCCGATGGCGCTGATCGTCGGCATCATGCTGCTGGAATTCCTGGTGGCATTCCTGCAGGCCTATGTGTTCGCGATCCTGACCTGCATCTATCTCAACGAAGCGCTTCATCTCCACGATCATCACTGAACCCTAGAAGGAAGACTCCCATGGAACTCGACGCAGCAAAAATGATCGGCGCGGGCATTGCCTGTATCGCCCTGGTCGGCGCCGGTATCGGCATCGGCAACGTGTTCGGCAGCTACCTGTCCGGCGCGCTGCGCAATCCGGGCGCCGCCGCGACCCAGACCACCAACCTGCTGCTGGGCTTCGCGCTGTGCGAAGCGACCGGTCTGTTCGGCCTGGTCGTCGCCCTCATCATCCTGTTCGGCTAAGAGCAAGCTCCCCGGCGCCCAATGGCAGAAGAAGCCGCCACAACCGAAACGACGGAAGCCACCGAGCATAAGGGAGGCTTTCCGCCCTTCGACACCACGACGTTCCCGAGCCAGATTTTCTGGCTCGTGATCACGTTCGCCTTCCTGTTCGTGGTGCTGTGGCGGGTGGCGGGACCGCGCATCCAGGGCGCCATCACGCTCCGGCGCAGCACCATCAACGCCGCGATCGATGCGGCGACCAGGGCGCGCGGCGAAGCCGATGCCGCTTCGGCCGCCTATCAGACGGCGCTGGCCGGGGCGCGGGCGCGTGCCAATGCTCTGGCGGAGGAAACCCGCCAGAGCATGAATGCCGAGATCGTCAAGGCGAAGGCCGAGGCCGATGCCACGGCGGCCGCGGCGATGCAGGCAGCCGATGCCCGCATCCAGGCGACCCGCACCGAAGCAAAGGCGCATGTGACGAATGCGGCGCGTGATGCCGCCATCGTCATCGTCCAGCGCCTGACGGGCGAGACCGTTTCGCCGGAAGACGCCGCCAAGGCGGTGGGAGGCTGACATGGAATTTCTCCACGAAGCGGAGTTCTGGGAAATTGTCGGCTTCGTGCTGGTCATTGGCCTGCTCGTCTGGAAGGGCGTTCCGGCCATGGTCGGCAAGATGCTGGACCAGCGCGCGGCGGTGATTGCAGCCGAACTGGAAGAGGCCCGACGCCTGAACGCCGAGGCTGCCGCCCTGCTCACCGACTATCAGAAGAAGGCGGCAGGTGCAGACGCCGAAGCCGCCGCGATCCTGCGCGAAGCACAGGCCGAGGCCGCGCGCTTCGCCGCGGACTCCCGCGCCGCCCTCACCGCGCAGATCGCGCGCCGCGAGGCCGCTGCGAAGGACAAGATCGCCCAGGCCGAAGCCGCTGCCATGGCCGAGATCCGCGCCCTGGCCGCCGACGCGGCGGTTTCCGCTGCGGAGAAGCTGATCGCCGCCCGCATGGATGCGAACCGCGCCGGCAGCCTGATCTCCGCCAGCATCAAAGACCTTGGCGGCAAGCTGAATTAACAATTTCAAACAGCGTACTTTCTGCCGCCCATTGGGCGACGCGTTCTTGTGCGTCGCCGGTTGAGCAGGCGGATCAAATCTAGGCGCGTTCCGGGAAAGTGAAAGGCGGGGGTCGCGATTTCCCCGCCCTATCCGCGAGCCCCCCTTGATCGCGCAGCGAATTCCCGCGCGAAATCCCCCGCTATCCACATTCCGGCGCTCTGGAACTTCCGTAAAACTCGCGATTTATATCATCGCGGGGGAGCCGTATGACCATCGACCAGGGCCTGGCTTTCGCGTTGATGGGTGGCGCCGTCATCCTCTTCATATGGGGCAGGTTGCGCTATGACTTGGTAGCCGCGCTGGCGCTTGTCACCGGCGTGTTGATCGGTGTTATTCCAGAGAAGGAGATGTTCTCCGGATTTAGCAATGACCTGATCTGGATCATCGCCGCCGTGCTGGTCATCAGCTCGGCTATCGCCCGATCCGGCCTGATCGAGCGCGCCTTTTCGCCCCTCACCCGTCACCTGACCCGTTCCTGGCTGCAAATCCCGGTTTTCTCGGGAAGCGTGATGCTGTTGTCCATGGCGACCAAGAATATCGGCGCGCTGGCGATCATGATGCCCATGGCGATCCAAACGGCGCGCGCCAATGGCGTTTCACCATCGCGGCTGCTGATGCCCATGTCCTTCGCTTCGCTTTTGGGCGGGCTTGTGACGCTGGTGGGCACGTCGCCCAACATCATTGTTTCGGGGATGCGCGAATCCCTGTTGGGGCAGCCCTACGCCTTTTTCGATTTCGCGCCGGTCGGGCTGGGAGTTTGCGCGGCAGGGTTTATGTTTCTCATCCTTTCCCAATTCTTCATTCGCATCGACCGCGCGCCGCCGCCCGCGATGGACGAAGCGCTTGAGGCGGCGCGCTATGTCACCGAATTCACCATCCCGGATGACAGCGCCTGGATCGGCAAGACTTTCGCGGAACTGGATGCGCTCAGCACGGACGCGGTCGATGTGATCGCCATCGTCAATGCGCCGCAAAAGGGACGCCCGGCAGCGGAATATGTCCTCAAGGCGGGCGACCATGTGATCGCGGAAGGCGAGGAAGCCGCGCTGGAGAAATTCTCCGCCGCCGCCAAGCTGGCCCTGGCCGGAGAACGGCATCGCGCCAAGGAAGAAGCCGCCGACAAGGTCAAGGTGATCGAAGGCGTTATTGCCCTGGATTCCAGCCTTGTGGGGCTTACCCCGGCGACCGCGCGCCTGCATGACCGTTTCGGATTAAGTCTGTTGGCGGTCAGCCGCGAGAGCGCACATCTTTCGCAGGAATTGCGGGCCATCCGCTTGCGCGCGGGTGACGTGGTGATCTTCAAGGCCGATGAAGGCGCCATCGCGGAAGCCTTTGCGGAATTGCGCATCCTTCCCCTGTCCGAACGTAGCCTGGCGTTGGGCGTGAAGCGTTTCGGTTATGCGCCGCTTCTGGCGCTGGCGGCCGCCGTGGCGGCCATCGCCATGGGATGGCTGCCCACGCATGTGGCGTTGGCCGCCGCGGCGGTGCTTGTGCTGCTGCTGCGGGTGATGAGCATGGAAGAAGCCTATCGTGCGGTGGACGGCTCGTTGCTTGTGCTGCTTGCGGCTCTCATCCCGATCAGTACCGCCATCGAAAAGACGGGCGGCGCCGCGCTGATCGCCGCGCCGCTGGCGGGGCTGCTGGGGCCCATGCCGCCCTGGCTGGCGGTGGGGGTGCTGATCGCGGTGGGCATGGCGGTGACGCCGTTTCTCAACAATGCCGCCACGGTGTTGATCCTGGCCCCTATCGCGGCCGCGGTGGCGAAGAATTTGGGCGTGCAGCCCGATGCCTATCTGATGGCGGTGGCAATCGGGGCGGGCTGTGATTTCCTTACCCCCATCGGTCATCAGTGCAATACGCTGGTGATGACGCCCGGCGGGTATCGTTTCGGCGATGACTGGCGGCTGGGGCTGCCGCTTTCCATTCTGGTCATATTGGTCGCCACGCCGCTGAT
>JAFIHO010000429.1 GCA_017849395.1 Hyphomicrobiales bacterium | reverse complement strand
GGAAGCGGCCACCGTCGCCGCCAATGGCTACCGTTTCCGGGTGCCGTATGGAACGCTGCGCTGCGTGTCCGCCCGGCCGCTGCATGGCGAGATCAAGCTGCCGGGCATGGCGGACGCATTCTACGAGGAACGGGTGAGCCAGCATCTGCTGATCGGCATCCGCGCGCTGGAAATGCTTCGGGCGGAGGCGGAAGCCGGAACCCTGCATTCGCGCAAGCTGCGCAGCTTCACAGAACCGGCATTCCGCTGACGTGGACAAACCGCGGATAGGCGTCGCGACTTCCCAATCTTTTCAGCAGCCGCGGCGGGATAGCGTATGGATATCGCGCCGGGCCATTGACGGCGGAGCAGAAGAACCATACTTCACCGCCATACGCCGCATTGTTTTTGATCCGTCCCGGTCAGCCGGACCGGGTTGCTAATTCCCGGCTGCGTAAAAATCGATGGCGGTCAGGTGCCTGGCCTTGTCGTCGTCATCGAGGAATGATCCCAGGAAACTGTTCTTCGCCAGCGTGACGAGTTCAGCCTTGGTCAGGCCCAGCGCCTTCGTCACCGCGCGGAAATTGTCGTTCACATAGCCGCCGAAATAGGCCGGATCGTCGGAATTGACCGTGGCGCGCAAGCCAAGCTGCAACATGCGCCGGAGCGGGTGGTCTTTCAAATCCTTCACCACGCACAGCTTGAGATTCGACAGCGGGCAGACCGTAAGGGTGATGCGCTCCCGCGCAAGGCGCGCAACCAGCTTGTCATCATCCAGGCTGCGATTGCCATGGTCGATGCGGTCGATCTTCAGAAGGTCCAGCGCCTCCCACACATAGGGCGCAGGCCCTTCCTCACCCGCATGGGCCACCAGTTTCAGCCCGGCAGCACGGGCGGCGTCGTAGACGCGCGTGAACTTCGATGGCGGATGCCCGACCTCGGAAGAATCCAGCCCGACACCCGCGATACGATTCAGCCAGGGCTCTGCCCGTTTGAAGGTGGCGAGCGCGTCCGCCTCGCTGAGATGACGCAGGAAACAGAGGATCAGCTTGGAGGTGATGCCGAATTCCCGCTCGCCATCCGCCAGCGCCTTCAGGATGCCGTCCGCCACGACGGCGAAAGATACGCCGCGCGCGGTGTGCGTCTGGGGATCGAAGAACACTTCCACATGCCGCACCCGATCCGCCGCGACACGCGTAAGATAGGCGAATGTGAGATCGTAAAAATCCTGCTCGGTCAGCAGCACATTGGCGCTCTGGTAATAGATGTCCAGAAAGTCCTGCAGGTTGGAGAAACGATAGGCCGCCCTCACCTCTTCCACGCTTTTGAACGGAATAACCGCCTTGTTGCGCCGGGCGATGGCGAACATCTGCTCCGGCTCGAAACTGCCTTCGAGATGGAGGTGGAGTTCGGCCTTGGGGAGACCCGCGATAAAAGCATCCAGATCGCTCATCGCCCGACTCTGCCACCGCGCAGGGCGAATTGGCAACTAGCAACGCCTGTAAGCGAGTTCCCCGGCGACATAGGTGCGCGCGACGGAGCGGTCGTCGCCCAGCATGGCGAAGGCGAAAAGGCGTTCGGCGGCAGTCTTCGCAACGGCCAAACGCCGCTTCAGCAAGGGAGACATATTCGCGTCCAGCACGATGAAGTCCGCCTCCTTTCCTGCCGCGAAATTTCCGATGCGGTCGTCCAGACCGAGCGCGCGCGCCGCGCCCAGGGTGGCCAGATAGAACAGCTTGAATGCATCCACAGCGTGGCGGCGCAACTGGCACACTTTGTACGCCTCGTTCATGGTTTGCAGCAGCGACAGGCTGGTGCCGCCCCCCACATCGGTGCCCAGGCCCACATGCACATGCGCCTTCTGCGCCGCGCCCAGATCGAACAAACCGCTGCCCAGGAACAGGTTCGAGGTCGGACAAAAAGCGACGTTCGATCCCGCCCGCGCGAAACGCGCCCATTCCCCATCCGACAGATGGATGCAATGCGCGAACACCGAATGGCGGGTGGCGAGACCGTATTTCTCGTAGACCGCGAAATAGTCGGCGCAATCGGGATAGACGCGGCGCACCGCCGTCAGTTCCTCGTGATTTTCCGACAGATGGGTATGCATATGCACACCGGGATTTTCGGCCAGCAGCCTGCCCGCCATCTCAAGCTGGTCCGGGCTGGACGTCAGGGCAAAGCGCGGCGTGACGGCATATCCCAGCCGCCCCTTGCCGTGCCATTGGCGGATCAAGGCGCGGCTTTCAACGAAACCGGTTTCGGGCGTGTCACAAAGGCCGGGCGGTGCGCCCCGATCCATCAGAACCTTGCCGGTGACAAGCCGCATGTTGCGCGCCAGCGCCTGTTCGAACAGCGCGTCGGCAGCGACCTTGTGCACGGTGGAAAATACCAGCGCGGTCGTGGTGCCGTGCGCCAAAAGCTGGTCCAAAAAGAAGCGGGCGGCCTCCTGCGCGACGTCCCTGTGGGCGAAGCGTTCTTCGGCGGGAAATGTGTAGTTGGACAGCCATTCCAGCAATCGCGCGCCGGGGGCGGCGATGATGTCCAGCTGGGGAAAATGCACATGGGTGTCGATGAAGCCCGGCACGATAAGGCCATCGACGCGCTCAACCGGCGTGCCCGCCACATGCGGCGCTATTGCATCCCACGCGGCGGCTTCGACGACATGGCCGTCCTCAACCACCAGCGCGCCGTCATCGAAGACGGCCGCCGCTTCGGGCCCATCCACCGCCGGGTCACCCAGCAGATGGAGCAAAGCTCCGCGATACGCTTTACGCGACATGGGGGCCTTCGCGGACTTCCGCGCTCCGGGGCACACTCATCGCCGGGCGCCCGCCGCGATCCAGGCGCCAAGCGCCGCGCGCTCTTCCGCTGTCATATGGGTTTCGTTGCCCAGCGGCATTGTTTCATTGGTAACGGTCTGTAACTGGATCCGCGAGGCGTTCCGCACGACGACATCGTCCTTTGTGAAATCCAGCCCGGCCGGCGGCACGGCAATGTCGGGATGGGTGGGATGCGCGCTGTGACACATCACGCAATGCTTGTCCATGATGGCTCTCGCTTCGGCGAAAGTTACAATATTCGCGGTGGCGGGAGCCTGCCTGCTGTGGACGAAGAACATGGTGCCGATAAAGATGGCAATGGCCGCGGCCCACAATTCCCAGCGCAACTCTCCCTTGTGGCGCAAATTGAAGAAATGGCGGATCAAAAGACCGCTGATCGACAGGGCGGCAAGCACGATCCAGGCCGCGCCGCCGCTGGTCAGCATGGGGTAATGGTTGCTGATCATGATCAGCAGAACCGGCAGGGTCATGTAATTGTTGTGCAGGGAGCGCTGTTTCGCCTCCTGCTCCAGCCGGGCTTCGGGCACACGGCCCGCGATCATCTCCGCCACCGCCTTTTTCTGGTTGGGGATTATGACGAAAAAGACATTGCCCACCATCGTCGTGCCGATGATGGCTCCGACATGAATGAACGCGCCGCGCCCGCTGAAAATATGGGTCAGGCCATAGGCGAAGCCGCATAGGATGATGAACCACACCGCGCCGAACGCGCCATTGTTGCGACCCAGCCGCGCACGGCAGAGGCCGTCATACAGAAGCCAACCACCGCCGAGGCAAGCAAGGCCGATGGCGATGGCCTGCCAAGGCGTAACCGCCAGTTTCGCCGCGTCGATCAAATAGATGCTGGCGCTGAAATAATAGACCGCGCACAGCAGCAGAAAACCGCTGATCCAGGTGAAATAGGCCTCGTACTTGAACCAGTGCAGATTGGACGGCAACTCCGGCGGCGCGATGAGATATTCGCGGCTGTTGTAGAAACCGCCGCCATGCACCGCCCACAGATCTCCGGCCACGCCGGGTGGCAGGCCCTCGCGTTTTTCCAGATGGTTGTCCAGCCAGACGAAATAGAAGGACGCGCCAATCCAGGCGATGCCGGTGATGACATGAAGCCAGCGCAGCGCCAGTTCCACCCAGGGCATTATGTCAAAGGGCATGTCTGGTCCTGACGGGCTCGCCGCGGCGCTTTGCCAAGGCTTCCTGCACCAGCAGAAGCTCGGCGGCGATGGCCACCGCCATGGCCTGGGGCAGCTTGGATACAAGACCGATCTCGCCGATGGGACAGGTCAGCGTGGACAGGGCGGCGCGGGGAATATCATCGGCGATCAAACGCTTCTCGAACCGCGCGCGTTTGGTGGCCGATCCGATCAAACCGCAATAGGCGAAATCGCCACGTCCAATAACCGCGCGCGTCAAGTCGTAATCCAGCGCGTGGCTTTGGGTGAAGATCAGCGCGAAGGCGCCGGGCGGCGCGGCAAGCACCTGCCCGATGGGATCGGCAGTGATGGTCACGCCCGGCCCAGAAAATTCCGGCCTGGTGTCGAACCAGTCGAGATGGAAGGGCAGGCTTGCCGCTATCGGGGCAAGCGCCCGGCCGACATGGCCCGCGCCGAACATCAGCAGACGCGGGCATGGGTTCATATATTCGACAATAGTTGCGCCTTCGCCCAGCGGACCCGTGACGCTTGTTCCGGCGGCGTGACGCATAATCACGGCATCTTCGCCGGGCACGGTGTTTTCGGTGGGCGCGACCTGTTTGGCTACTGTCACAGCGCCGAGTTGCGACATGACGCTATAGGGATGCCCGGTCGCTTCCGCATCCGCGACATCGGCCAGCCACGACATGCTGTCTGCATCCAGCCGTTCCAGCAACAGGCCAACATTGCCGCCGCAGCACTGTCCAAGAAGCGGCCCCAGGGGATAATTCTGAAAACGCCACTGCACGCCGGTGCCCAAAAGGCGGCGTGCCTGTTCGACCAGAGTGAACTCGAGTTTGCCGCCACCGATGGTTCCGTCCTGGCCGTCCGGCCACACCAGCATCTTCGCCCCCGACTCGCGCGGTGCAGAGCCTTTCACGACGCATACCGTCACAAGTACACAGGGCTGGCCACATTCAACCCTGTCACGCGCCACCGACCACCAGGTCATGCACCGCTCCTTCTGCGCACATCCTCTACCGCGAACAGTACGCGTTCCGGCGTGGCGGGCGCATCAAAGTTGGGCATGAGCTTGTAATCTCCGACGCTGGCGACCGCGTCAGTCAGGGCGCTGAACACCGAAATGGCCAGCATCAGGGGCGGTTCACCGACCGCTTTGGAACGATGAATCGTATGTTCGCGGTTCTGGCCGTCCCATAACGCAATGTTGAAAATTTCGGGACGGTCGCTTGCGGCGGGAATTTTATAGGTGGACGGCGCGTGGGTCAGAAGCTTGCCGGTGTCGCTGAACACCAGTTCCTCGGTGGTCAGCCAACCCATGCCCTGGATGAAGCCGCCTTCGATTTGGCCAAGGTCGATGGCCGGGTTCAGCGACTTGCCGACATCGTGCAGTATGTCCACCCGCGTCACGCGGTTCTCGCCGGTCAGTGTGTCGATGATCACCTCACTCACCGCCGCGCCATAGGCGTAGTAGAAGAAGGGGCGGCCCCGATGCATAGTGCGGTCATAGTAGATTTTCGGCGTGGCGTAATAGCCGGTCGATGACAGCGATACCCGCGCCAGATGGGCGGCGCGCGCCAGTTCAGCGAATGTCATCGCATGGCCGTTGCCTTCCACCCGTCCCGCGCGAAACACAATGTCTGCGGGCGCGCAGGAAAATTTCTCGGCCGCCAGCGCGGTCATCCGCTTCTTGATGGTGCGCGCCGCGTCCTGTGCCGCCATTCCGTTAAGGTCTGCGCCTGCCGACGCGGCGGTGGCCGATGTGTTTGGCACCTTGCCGGTGGTGGTGGCGGTGATCTTCACCTGGGACAGGTCGATCTGGAACTCTTCGGCAACGACCTGTGCGACCTTGATGGAAAGGCCCTGCCCCATTTCGGTTCCGCCGTGATTCAGATGGACACTGCCGTCGGTATAGACATGCACCAGCGCGCCCGCCTGGTTCAGGAAGGTGGTGGTGAAGGATATGCCGAACTTCACCGGGGTCAGCGCGATACCACGTTTGGTGACGGTGCTATTCGCGTTGAAGGCAACGATGGCGGCACGGCGGCGGCGATAGTCGGACGATTTTTCCAGCGCCGCGATCAGGTCCGGCGCCAGATTGTCTTCGACGGTCTGATGATACGGGGTGACATTGCGCGGCGCGTCGCCATACAGATTGACCTTGCGGACATCCAGCGGATCCTTGCCCAAATGGATAGCGATGGCATCCATCACCCGCTCGATCCCCATCATGCCCTGCGGGCCGCCGAAGCCCCGAAATGCCGTATTGGAGACGGTGTGAGTCTTGCGGCGATGCGACAGCAGCGACGCGTTGTTCAGGAAATAGGCGTTGTCGGAATGGAACATCGCGCGGTCGTTGATCGCCAGCGACAGGTCCGCCGAATAGCCGCACCGCGAGGACAGGATGGTTTCAATACCATCCAACCGTCCGTCGTCACCGAAGCCCACGTCATACTCGATCTCGAAATCATGGCGCTTGCCGGTCAGCTCCATGTCGTCGTCACGGTCGAGACATACCTTGACCGGGCGGCGCAGTTTGGCGGCGGCGAGCCCGGCAGCGGCGGCGGGCAGCGCGCCCTGCGTCTCCTTGCCGCCGAAGCCGCCACCCATCCGACGCACTTCGATGGTGACGGCGTTGTGGGGAATGTTCAGCACATGGGCGACCAGACGCTGCATCTCGGAAGGGTGCTGGGTGGAGGAATGGATCAGCATGTCGCGATCCTCCCCCGGTACCGCCAGGGACACCTGTCCTTCCAGATAGAAATGATCCTGGCCGCCCATGACAAGCTTGCCTTTCAGACGGTGCCTTGCTCTCGCAAGAGCGGCAGAGGCATCGCCCAATGTCATGCGCTGCGGTGTTTCGAGCTCCAGGTTTGCGGCGGCGGCCTGGGCGATCGTGATGGCGGCGGGGCGGTCCTCATAGGATATGTCCGCCAGCCGCGCGGCGGCGCGGGCCAGTTCCCGCGTATCGGCCACGACAGCGAACATGGCCTGGCCCACATATTCCACGACATCCACCGCGAAAAGCGGATCGTCCTTGAACACCGGGCCGACATTGTTTTCACCGGGAATGTCGGCATGGGTGAACACGGCGACCACACCGGCTGCGGCACGAACCTTGGACAAATCCATTGAGACAATTCGGGCATGGGCGCGCGCGGAAAGCCCCAGCGCCAAGTGCAGGGTGCCGGGCGGCTCGGGAATGTCGTCGACATAGAGGGCCCGGCCCGCGACATGCTTGTGGGCACTATCATGGACGATGGCCTCGCCCACGCCGCCCTCGATGCGGGGCCGAAAATTTTCGACCTTGTTCATAGGGCCAGCGCCTTAGCGCGCGCGATGCGGGCAGGTGGCGTGGCGGCGGTTTCCAGCCAGGCGCGCAGCAGTAGATTTTTCGCCGCCTCCATGCGGTAGCGAGCACTGGCGCGCATGTCGGTAAGCGGAGTGAAATCCTGTTCCATCGCCGCCATGGCGGCACGGACGTAGGGTTCAGTCCAGGGTTTGCCCTCCAGCGCGGCTTCGGCATGGGCGGCGCGCTTGGGCGTTGCGGCCATGCCGCCAAAGACAACGCGGACGTCTCGCGCCGCGCCCTTGTGGTTGCCGAACGCGATAGCGGCGCAGACAGCGGAGATATCCTGGTCGAAACGCTTGGACAATTTGTAGGTGCGGAAAACCGTGCCAGGCGCGGGCTTCGGAATGACAATCTTTTCGATAAACTCGCCCGGAGCTCGATCCTGCTTGCCGTATGAGAGAAAGAATTTATCCAACGGCAATGTACGGCGCGCCCCACACTTGTTCAGTACGATGGAGGCATCCAGCGCGATCAACGGCGGAGGACTGTCGCCGATGGGCGATCCATTGGCGATGTTGCCGCCGATTGTGCCGGAGTTTCGGACCTGAACCGATCCCAGCCGGCGCAGCAACTCGCCCAAGTCAGGATGCAATGACGCCAGTGCGGCAAAGGCTTCGGTGTAGCGAACAGATGCGCCGATCTCTAATGCCGTGCCCGTATCCACTATGCGGCGCAACTCAACGACCTTGTTAACCAAAATGATGGTCTGGAGCACCTGCAACTTTTTGGTCACCAACAGACCGACATCTGTGGCGCCAGCGACATAGGTTGCTTGCGGATGCGCAGCCGAAATTTCTTCAAGCTCCTTAATGCTGTGCGGAGCAAAAAAACGACGCGTGCCGCCGCGCACATCGCTATGGGTCAGCGCCAGCATGACATCGGCCTCGACCGGGTCTGGCACAGCTTCGGTGGTATTGGGATAGCCGCCCATAGCGCGGCCTGCTGCCAATATCGGGCCATACCCAGTGCATCGGCACAGATTGCCCGCCAGAACGTCGCGCAGCGTATCCTCATCGGCCACCGCGCCATTACGATAATGAGCATAGAGCGACATCACGAAGCCCGGCGTGCAGAAGCCGCATTGCGATCCGCCCAGGTCCACCATCGCCTGCTGCACCGGATGCAGCGGCCCATTCGCGGCGCTGAGGCTTTCGGCGGTGTAGAGCGTCATCCCGTCAATCATCGGCAGAAACAGGATACAGGCATTCACGGCCCGAAACACCGGCTTGCCATCGCCCATTTCGGCCAGCACCACGGTACAGGCGCCACAATCGCCCTCAGCGCAGCCTTCCTTGGTGCCCATGCGGCCGTTGATCCGCAACCAGCGCAACACGGTAAGCGTCGGATCGGGATTGCGGACTTCGTGCAGCGCGCCGTCCAGACGGAATCGGACTGTATCGCGGGTCGCCGCCATCCCGTCAGCTCCCGCGATAGGTGGAATAGGCGAAGGGCGACACCAGCAGCGGCACATGATAGTGCGCGGCAGGGTCGGCGATACCGAACGCCACCCGCACCGTCTCCAGAAAGGCAGGATCGGGAAGCTGCACACCGCGACGGCGGAAATAGTCGCCCACCTCGAACGCAATCACATAGCGGCCCTTCTTCATGCGCTCGCCCGACAGCAGGGGTTCGTCGCAACGGCCATCCGCGTTGGTTTCCGCCTCGCTGAGAAGGACAGGCGTATCCCCTTCATCGGCATAAAGCTTCAGCCGGATGCCCGCGCCGGGACAGCCATGGGCCGTATCCAGAACATGCGTCGTCAATCGTCCCATCGTCATGCCATGATTTAAGATGGCCCCGGTCCTGTAAAGCGCCTTCTGTACAAGGCCGGGCCTGCTTTACTAGATTAACACTGAAAATGAGCCAGTCCGACCAATATCCCCGCAATATGACCGGTTATGGAGCAAATCCGCCGGACCCCTATTGGCCGGGGCGCGCGCGCATCGCCGTGCAGTTCGTGCTGAATTACGAGGAAGGCGGCGAAAATACGGTCCTGAACGGCGATACGGGGGCGGAAACCTTCCTGTCGGAGATCATCAATGCCGCGCCAGTCGAAGGGGCGCGGCATATGAGCATGGAGTCCATCTACGAGTATGGCTCCCGCGCCGGGGTTTGGCGCATCCTGCAGCTGTTTCGGGAACACGACATTCCCATCACCATTTTCGCGGTGGCGATGGCGCTGGCGCGTTATCCTGGCATCGTGGATGCGTTTCTCAGTGAGGGGCATGAGATATGTTCTCATGGCTATCGCTGGATCAACTATCAATGGGTGCCGGAAGATGTAGAACGCGCCCATATCCGCAAGGCGGTCGAGATCATCAAGACCCTGACCGGCGAAGCGCCGCTTGGCTGGTACACGGGCCGGACATCGCCCAATACCCGGCGGCTGGTGGTGGAGCATGGCGGGTTTCTGTACGACGCCGACGATTATAACGATGACCTGCCCTTCTGGGACAGGATCGGCGGCAAGCCGCACCTTGTCGTTCCCTATACGCTGGATGCCAACGACATGCGGTTTGCCACGGCGCAGGGCTTCAACACGGGTGAACAATTCTTCACCTACCTGAAGGACACATTCGATACCCTGTATGAGGAAGGCGAAAACAGGCCCAAGATGATGTCGGTAGGTCTGCATTGTCGTCTTGCCGGGCGGCCGGGGCGGTTCGCGGGATTGAAGCGCTTTGTGGAATATGCGCGCGGACATGAACGGGTATGGTTCGCGCGACGGGTGGACATCGCGCGGCACTGGATGAAGATGCATGAGCCTTGAGCGCTTCATGCGGGAGCGGCCCGGCATGATAACCCGGGCGCGGTTCCTGGAATTGTATGGCGGCGTCTATGAACATTCGCCGCATTTCGCCGAAGCGGTATGGCCTCAAGCTGAAAGCGGCGCGCTGGATTCTTTGGACGGACTGGCGGACGCGCTGAAGGCTGCGGTGGAAGCGGCAGGACGGGAAGCGCAACTGGCGCTGATCCGCGCACATCCTGATCTGGCGGGGCGAGTGAAACTGTCGCAGGACTCTGCGGCGGAACAAAGCGGCGCGGGCCTGGACCGTTGTTCGCAGGAGGAACTGGACATGTTCCTGACTCTGAACCGTCTTTACCGAGAGAAATTCGGATTTCCCTTCATAAAAGCGGTACGCGGGTCCGGGCGTCAGCAGATCTTGGAAGAGTTCCGGCGAAGATTGAAACATGGACCTGACCATGAATTCGCCACAGCATTGGGAGAAATTCACAAGATCGCGCGGCTGCGGTTGAGCGATCTGGCGGAACCCTGAACGCTCGTGCGGCTTTGCGTGGCATGACATTCCGGACGCGCTGGTT
>JAFIHO010000428.1 GCA_017849395.1 Hyphomicrobiales bacterium | reverse complement strand
CAGCGGCGTCAGCACGACTTCAGCCGCCTCCCGCGATAGGTTGCGGTTTAACCAGCCACTCGCGGCCCTTCAGCATGCCGTGCCAGTAGACGGGCGGCAGGATTGTGTCTTTCAGCAACCAGGAAAGGCGCGAGGGCCGGGTGCCGTCGATCAGCCATTTGGGAAAACTGGGCAGCAGCTTGCCTCCATAGCCGAATTCCGCGAGCACGACCTTGCCCGCTTCGACCGTGAGCGGACAACTGCCATAGCCGTCATAGGCGACGACCGGCTCGCCGCCCCGCAGAACCGACAGGGCATTCACCGCCACGAGCGGCGCCTGCTTGCGCGCCGCAGCGGCGGTCTTGGCGTTGGAGGCGGAACAAGCATCGCCCAGGCCGAAAATGTTAGCGTACCGTTTGTGGCGCAACGTGATCTCATCCACCTCGATGAAGCCCGACGGCGCGGCAAGCGGGCTGGCGCGCACGAAATCCGGTGCTACCTGGGGGGGAACGGCATGCAGCATGTCGAAGTGGATATCGATCAGGTGCGCCGCATCAGCCTGCTTCTGTTCGAAGGTCGCGGTCCTGGACTCGCCGTCCACCGCCACCAGCCGCGACTGGAAATTGAGTTTGGCGTCATAGCGCTTCACATATTCCATCAGCGCCGGAACATAGGCGGGTACACCGAACAGAACCGCTCCGGCGGTATGGAATTGCACGTCGATCTTGTCCAGTACCGCTGCCTTCTCCCAGCGATTGCAGGACAGGTACATTGCCTTTTGCGGTGCGCCCGCGCATTTGATCGGCATAACAGGCTGGGTGAATAGGGCGCGGCCGCCACGCAACTGCCGAACCAGGCTGTCGGTATACGGCGCCAGATCATAGCCGTAGTTAGAGGTTACGCCGTTGCGGCCCAGTGTCCGGGTCAGGCCGGGAACGGCATCCCAGTCCAGCTTGATGCCGGGACAGGCTATCAGGACACGGTAGTGCACCACGCGGCCATCGTTCAGAGTCACCTGGTTCTGCTCGGGCAGGAAGCCGGCGACCGCCGCCTTGATCCAGTGCGCGCCACGCGGGATGACCCGGGCCTCCTTTCGATGGGTGAACTCGCGGTCGAAAATGCCTGCGCCGACCATTGTCCAGCCCGGCTGATAATAGTGATCCTCACTGGGCTCGATGATGGCGAGGCTGATTTTGCGGTCACGCTTGAGGATGCTTGCCGCGGTGGCGATGCCCGCACTGCCGCCACCGACAATCACGATGTCATAGCTGGGAACCGCCCCACTGGCCGCAGCCAGTTCGCTGGCCATCTGCGCCAGCCGGATCGACCGCGCTCCGGAGCGGCAGAATGCCAGAACCGGGCTCGGAAGCCTATCCAGCGCCGCCGCCATCGCCGCCGCGTCCGCCTCGGTGAGGTGCCCCGACACGGCCGGCAGATAGGCGAAACCCAATCCAGCGTTTTTTGCTGCGGCCTCGATCTGGGCGGCGGAAGGCTGGCCGGGTTCTTCATCATCGGGCCGGTTGCAGATGATGGCACGAAAGCCGCGGGCGGCGATGGCCGGAATGTCGTGCGGGAGAATTTGATGCGATGTGCTGATCGAAGGGCTGAACGGCGTGATGTTCATGGCGGCTCTCCGGATTGTTAGCGAGTGGTTAAGCGGTGCAGCGCCATGCCGGCCAGCATCGAGGCGACGAACAGGATTGCATTGGCGGGCCGGACGGCGAGATCGGCGATGGCGGGTCCGGGGCACAAACCGCCGATCCCCCAGCCTGTTCCGAACAGCAGCGCGCCCACTGCGAGTTTCGCATCGATCTTCGTGGTCGAAGGCAGGTCAAACAGGGATGCTGCCAACGGGGCGCGCGCGCGCCGTTGCATCGCCCAGGCCAGCATCATGACCGCCACCGCGCCCATCATCACGAAGACGAGGGTCGGATCCCAGTTGCCGCGAATATCCAGAAAGCCACGCACGCGCGCCGGATCATTGAGGCCTGACAGGGCCAGTCCCGATCCGAACAGCAATCCTGCGGCCAGGGCGATGAGATTAGCCATTG
Source organism: Hyphomicrobiales bacterium (assembly GCA_017849395.1). Classification (GTDB taxonomy): domain Bacteria; phylum Pseudomonadota; class Alphaproteobacteria; order Micropepsales; family Micropepsaceae; genus Rhizomicrobium. The sequence continues at coordinate 2,950 of JAFIHO010000428.1, read as the reverse complement.
TCGTTCCTCTCAAGGCAGCACCGGATGCAGCATTGTGGCCGTGGCGAAGCCCGCGAGCATGAACAGGGCCGTGGCGACGGCGGAACGCGGTGAAAGGCGCGCAAGCCCGCAGACCCCATGCCCGCTTGTGCAGCCAGAACCCAGCCGGGTGCCGTAACCCACCAGCACGCCACCCAGTAGCAGCGGCCAGGCCGCGGCGGGAAATGTGACAGAGGAACCGTGGCCCGCGAGGGTCATCAGCCATGCCCCGAGCGGCAATCCCAGGATGAAGGCAATGGCGATGCCGCGCGGCGCGCCACTATCGGCGATACCGGTGGCGCGCGCCAAAAGGCCACTGACGCCCGCGATGCGGCCCAGGCCCAGGAGCATGATGGCGGCGGCAAGGCCGATCAGCGCACCACCCGCAAGACCGGCCAGGGGCATGGCGTTGGGAAAGAGCGTTGTCATACCGCGTTCACCGGAATTTTGAGATAGGTGATGCCGTTCGCCTCCGGTGGAGGCAAATGACCTGCCCGCATGTTAACCTGCACCGAAGGCAGGATCAGCCGCGGCATGTCCAGCGTCCTGTCGCGCGCTTCGCGCATGGCAACAAACGCATACTCACTGATACCGTCATGGGCATGAATGTTGCCCTTCCGCTCCGCCTCAACCGTGCTTTCCCAAACATGCTGGTCGCGGCTGGCTGGCAGATAGTCGTGGCACATGAAAAGCCGCGTCTCTGGCGGCAGCTCCAGCAGGCGACGCAGGGAACGGAAAAGGCTGCGCGCGTCACCGCCAGGAAAATCGGCGCGCGCGGTGCCATAGTCCGGCATGAACATGGTGTCGCCCACGAAAACCGCATCACCGATCACATAGGCGACGCAGGCGGGGGTATGACCCGGCACATGCAGCACCATCACATCCAGCGTACCGATGCTGAACTGGTCGCCATCGGCGAACAGCCGGTCGAAATCCGATCCGTCGCGCCGGAAGTCGCTGCCGGCGTTGAACAGCTTGCCGAAGGTCTGCTGCACGGTGACGATATGCTCGCCAATGCCGAGCGTTCCGCCGAGTCGGCTCTTTAAGTACGGCGCCGCCGAAAGATGATCGGCATGGGCATGGGTTTCCAGCAGCCATTCGACCGCCAAGCCCTTTTCGCGCACATAGGCGATCACCGCATCGGCGGAAGCGAACGATGTGCGCCCTGACGCGGGATCGAAATTCAGGACACTGTCAATAATCGCCGCGTGCTTAGTTGCGGCGTCATGCACCACATAAGTGACGGTGAAGGTTGGAGGATCGAAGAACGCCTTTATGACCGGGATGCCGCTGCGGGCGGCTTTCACCTGGGCGGCGGCCTTGGACAGAGCGGCGTCAGACACCGGAACCTCATATATTAACAATTACACATTTCATTTAATTATTTAAATTTTAAATGTCAAGGGATATGCTAAGCTAAAGCCTCGCAAGAGGATGTTCCGATGTCGGCCGTCAGCCACGTTTCACCTCCCATCCGGATCGGCGACCCTGCTCCGGATTTCAGCGCCCGGTCCACCGCCGGAGGGATTCAGATGTCCCGGCTGCGGGGACGGTGGGTCGTGTTCTTTTCCCACCCTGCGGATTTCACGCCGGTCTGCAGCAGCGAGTTCGCCGCCTTTGCGCGGCGCCAGGCGGAATTCGAGGCCGAGGATTGCACCCTGCTCGGCCTGTCGGTCGACAGCCTCTACGCCCATCTAGCCTGGATGAAAGCGCTGGATGACCTGTTTGGAGTGAAAGTACGGTTTCCCGTGCTGGAGGATCCCAGCATGGCTATTGGCCGCGCCTATGGAATGGTGGACGAACAATCGACCGACAGCATGGCGATGCGTTCGACCTTTTTCATCGATCCCGACGGCATCATCCGCGCCATCAACACCTATCCCTACAATGTCGGACGCTCGGTGGAAGAGATTCTGCGTCTGTTGAAGGCTCTGCGCCGTGTCAGCGGCACCCAAGCGCTGGCTCCCGAAGGCTGGGCTCCCGGCAAGCCGCTGTTGCGGCCAGCCGCCGAGCAGCCCGGAACGGCCCCGGACTGGTTCTGCCGCTATGAAGCAACACCATGAGCGCGCTTTATCGTGACCGGGCGGCGGCCGATGCCGCAGCCGACAAGCTCAAGGTCTTTGCCCAGCCGCAACGATTGATGATTCTGTCCTGCCTGCTGCGCGGAGAGCGTCATGTAAGCGAGATCGCCGACACCACAGGAATCGGACAGCCCGCCCTCAGCCAGCAGCTTGCGGAGCTGCGCCGTGCCAAACTGGTGCGCACCCGCAAGGAAGCCAAGCAAGTCTGGTATGGACTGGCGGACGACAATGTCGCCCTTTGCGTGCGCAACATGGAGGCGATCTTTGGCGGCGCGGGAACGCCCGATCTGGTCCATCCACCTCAAAACGATCAACGCACACCGCCGCCGGACGGGGTCGCGGGCTTTGCCCGCATTTTATGATTTGCCAACATCGACCGTCCGGTCGCTGGGCAACATTGACCGGCAGCGCCGTACGGGGAGACAGGGGCGTGGATGACGAATTTCTTTCGACGATGACCAGCCGCCGCAGCGCGGCTGCCGCCATCGGGCTGGCGGGAATGGCGGCGTTCGCAAAGTGATGTATCGCTCGGCAATGCGCGCAAGCCACGAAAAATAACCCGGCTGCCCCCCCCAAAGGCAGGGCAATTCCTGGGCCGGCCGTATCGAGGCGCATCCTTCAGGCCGATAAATCGGTGCAACCTTTCTCGCCCGGCAGAGTCGCACCTTTCTCGGAAACCGAGACTTGATTTGTATCGGCCAGCGGCAACTCGACCCTGACCAGCGTACCCATCTCCGGCGCGCTGCGCAGCGTGACATTCCCGCCATGAGCGTGGCAAATCGATTTCACGATGGCCAGCCCGAGCCCTGCCCCCGCTTCGCCACGATCCGGCGCAATCCGATAAAATCGTT
>JAFIHO010000427.1 GCA_017849395.1 Hyphomicrobiales bacterium | reverse complement strand
GTCGGCCGGGTTCACCTTGCGGAAGGTGGGCGGCTGCGGCAGGGCGCGGGGCAATTGCCGCGTCGCCGCGCTGATTGCGGCCTGTACGTCCTGGGCCGCGCCGTCGATGCTGCGGTCCATGCTGAACTGCAGTGTGATCTGGGTGTTGCCCTGGCTGGACGAGGACGTCATCTGGTCGATGCCGTTGATCGTCGTGAACTGGTTCTCCAGCGGCGAGGCGACCGACGACGCCATCGTCTCCGGGTCGGCGCCGGGCAGGCTGGCGCTGACGGTGATGGTGGGCATGTCGAAATTCGGCAGGTCCGACACCGGCAGGGTGGTGTAGCCATAGCCGCCAAAGATCACGAGCGCTGCCATCAGCAGCGTCGTCATGACCGGACGTTCGATGAAGACCCTGGAGAGGTTCATGGGCGTCAGAGCCCGCCGGCGCCGTGCCCGGCCGGAGCGCCGCGACCGGCCCCGCCGCCCGCGCCTTCGCCACCGGCGGGGGCGCGCGACGGCGTGATCGTCACCTTGCTGCCGGGCTGCACCCGCAACTGGCCATCCACGATCACCCGGTCGCCCGGCTTGAGGTTGCCTGAGATGGCGTCATTGACCGTGTCGTCGAACAGCACCTTCACCGGCACCTGTTCCGCCGTGTTCTCGGCCGTCAGGCGATAGACATACTGGCCTTCGGGTCCGGTGTTCACCGCCTCGCGCGGGACCACGAGGGCATTGGGGATTTCCGACAGGCCGACCACGATATCGACCAACTGGCCCGGAACCAGGGTCGCGTCCTTGTTGGCGAATTCGGCGCGCAACTCGATGGTCCCGTTGGTGGCATTCACGGCGTTGCCGATGAAGATCACCGGCGCCTGGATGTTATGGTCGCCGCCCGCGTCATGCAGATTTATGGTAGCGGTCAGCCCGCCGCGCCGCGCCATCGCCTGAATCCGCGGCAGGTCGGCCTGGGGCAGGAAGAAGGAAATCTTCACCGGCTGGATTTCGTTGATGGTGACCAGCGCCGCCGCCGCCACGCTGGCCGAGGCGGTCACCATGTTGCCGAGCTGGATGAGGATCGGTCCGGTCTTGCCGTTCACGGGCGAGTGGATGCGGGTGAAGTCCATGTTCAGCCGCGCCATGTCCACGGCGGCCTTGTCGGCGGCGACGGTGGCTTCCAGCGAGCGGGCGGTGGATTCCATCAGGTCGCGCTGCTGCACGGAGATCGCGTCCTGCTGGAACAGGGTCGCATAGCGGCGGGCGTTCGCCAGCGCATTCTCAAGCTGGGCCTGGTCGCGCGCCTGTTGCGCCACCGCCTGGTCCAGCGCCGCCTTGTAGGGCCGGGGGTCGATCTGGAACAGCAACTGGCCTGCCTTCACCAGATCGCCTTCCTTGAAGAAAATCCTGTCGAGCTGGCCGGTCACGCGCGCCGTCACCGCCACGCTGGAATTGGCCACAATGGTGCCGATGGTGCGTTCGATCACCGGCATGGTGCGCTGTTCGACGGTGGCGATCTTGACCGGCGCGGCGCGCACGATCGGCGCGGGACGCTGATGGCCTGCGTTGGTGAAATACCAGAAGCCGCCCAGTATCAGGACCAGCGCGCCGCCCCCGATCAGATATTTGCGCGCCGGCGAGCGGGCGGAAATTCCCTGGGGTTTGGAAGCAGCGGCCTGGCGCTCCAGATGCGGGTTTACCTGCATATTCATCGACTTGACCTGACAACCCCGTCATCGTGGCGGCGCTCATGACATCCATCAACCGGCTTGATGGATGTAACAAGCCGCAACCGGCGACCCTTGCTTCCTATTCCACCAGCCAACCGGGGCGAAAGAACGGCCACAGGCCGGTCCTGCTACCGCGCTTCCCAGGTGCAGACCGGTGTCGGCCATGCCCCTGACGGCATCATGGTTGGGTCCTTATAGGACAAAACTCTCTCACAAATATGCCAGAAAACGCCTCTGTGATAATATAAGCTTCTGATTTTATTGTGTTTCCTAAACATCCATGGGTGATCTGTTGCGCCGCAGCAGCCACACGTCTATGAAGCCCGCGTTTTCCCCGCAGGGCGCCCGATTCCATGGAAATCCGCAACATTGCCATTATCGCTCATGTCGACCATGGCAAGACAACGCTGGTGGACCAGCTTCTGAAACAATCCGGCTCGGTCCGCGAGAACCAGCATATGGCCGAACGCGCCATGGACTCCAACGATCAGGAGCGCGAGCGCGGCATCACCATCCTGGCCAAGTGCACCAGCGTCGAGTGGCAGGGCGTGCGCATCAACACGGTGGATACGCCGGGCCATGCCGATTTCGGCGGCGAGGTGGAACGCATCCTGTCCATGGTTGATGGCGTGGTGCTGCTGGTGGACGCGGCCGAAAGCGTTATGCCCCAGACCAAGTTCGTGCTGTCCAAGGCGCTGAAGCTGGGTCTGAAGCCCATCGTGGTCATCAACAAGATCGACCGCCAGGACGCACAGCCCAAGGAAACGCTGGAATCCATCTTTGACCTGTTTCTGTCGCTGGAAGCCAATGACGACCAGCTCGACTTCCATCACCTTTATGCCTCGGGCCGCAATGGCTGGGCGGTGAACGAGCTGGAGGACGAACGCAAGGATTTGTCGCCCCTGTTCCGGCGCATCGTGGAAGACGTGCCGCCGCCCAAGCCCCAGGCGCTGGCGGGCGAGGAGCATCCCTTCAAAATGCTGGTCACGACCCTGGAGGCCGATAACTTCCTGGGCCGCATCCTGACGGGCCGCATCGAATCTGGCGTCATCACCACCAACCGCAACATCAAGGTCCTGTCGCGCACCGGCGAAGTGATCGAGAAGGCGCGCGTCACCAAGCTGCTCGCTTTCCGCGGCCTGGCGCGGGTGCCGGTGGAGCGGGCCGAGGCGGGCGACATCGTCGCCATCGCGGGCCTGGAAACCGCCACGGTCGCGGACACGCTGTGCGATCTGACCGTGGATGTGCCCGTTCCCAGCCATCCCATCGATCCGCCGACCCTGGCGATGACCCTAGCGGTCAATGATGCCCCCTATGCGGGCCGCGAGGGCGACAAGGTGCAGTCCCGCGTCATCCGCGAGCGTCTGTTCCGCGAGGCCGAAGGCAATGTCG
>JAFIHO010000426.1 GCA_017849395.1 Hyphomicrobiales bacterium | reverse complement strand
GATAAGCGCGATGAAGACCGCGCTGAACGGCACCACGGTCAACAACGTGCATACGCCGGGCCTTCTAGAAGTGCTGCGGGCCGCCGCCACCAATGTCGGCGATGTACAGGTGACGATGACGCCCTTCAGCAAGGACGTGAATGTCGGCACCGCCAATGTGAATGCGAGCTGGATCACCTGGACGGACTGGGAATCCCAGCCGCCGAACGTGACGCTGACCACCGCCGCCGACAATAACGGTCCGGGCGCGGCCTGCCCCTTCACCACCTCCAGCAACCGGCTGAAGAGTCCTTATGGCTTCTATTGCGTCTCGAACGCCACTAACGGCTCTTCGACCCGCAGCACCATTCCGTCCAACGGACTGATCTGCCCCGGCGCGGATTCGGGCACCTACAACACCACCCGCCGCAACCGCTATTACAATGGCTGCTACAACAGCACGCCGACCCAGACGCTGGTCACCACCACGGCCACCGCGACCCCGACCAAGAAGACGACCCAGAGCTGTTCGCAGACGGGATCGGGTTCGATCAACTGCAATGCCGGCACCTCCACGACCAGCAATCTGGGCAGCCCCATCGTCAACACCTCGACCCAGACCATCGCGGGCTATAGCGGCGACAGCACCAACACCACGCAGAGCGCGCCGTCCAGCACCACCACCGACGGCACCAAGAATTGCAACTGGTCCGGCACCTGCACCTGGACCCGGACCATCATGGACTACAAGAATGCGACCACGGTGGCCAAGACCGCCGCCGGTCCCTGGAGCCATGCCTGGGTCGTGAACAGCCACAGCACCTGGGAAGGCTGCATCATGGACCGCGACCAGGATTTCGACACCAATCCGGGCACGCCGTCTTCGGCCAGCGGCAGCCTGTTCCCGGCAGAGAATACGGAAAGCTGCCCACCCAGCGCGATCGTGCCGCTGCCGGCGACCTGGGATGCCACCCAATGGACCACGCTGGCCAGCAAGGTCTCGGCGCTTCAGCCCAATGGCTCGACCAACCAGACCATCGGCCTGGCCCATGCGATGCAGACATTGCTGGAGAATGATCCCTACAACGCCCCCGAGCTCCCGGCCTATACGACGCGCTACATCATCCTTTTGTCGGACGGCCTCAACACCCAGAACCGCTGGAACGGCGACGGCTCCAACCAGTCCAGCGCGGTGGACGGCCGCATGGCGATGGCCTGCGCCAAGGCCAAGCAGCTCGGCTTCGTGGTCTACACCATCTATGTGGACCTGGCCGGCACCCAGGGCAATTCCTCGGTGCTGCAGAACTGCGCCAGCGATCCGGGCAAATATTTCCCACTCAACAGCTCCGGTGCGATCATCACGGCATTTAACACCATCGGCCAGCAAATCACCGCACTGCACGTCGCCCAGTAGGCAAGGAGTATCGGCGGGATGAAGCTTCTGGCGGACATGGCGGACCAGTTCCTGCTGACCTTGTGGCACATCGCGCCCTGGCTGGCGGGAACAGGTCTTGTCTGCACCGTCCTGACGCGGCTCACCCCCTGCAATCCGGGCCGCGACTGGTGGCAGAAGAAAGGCCTGCTCACCGATCTCTCCTACTGGATCGTTGTGCCGGTCTTCATGCGCTATATGCGCATCTGGGTCACGGTGATGTTCACCATCTGGCTGTTCGGCATCAGCGACGGGATGGAGATCGCCGATTTCTACCTGCACGGACACGGTCCCATCGCCACCTTGCCGCTATGGCTTCAGACCGTGATCTATATGGTCGGCAGCGATTTCATCCTCTACTGGATCCATCGCAGCTTTCATCGCGGCTTCCTGTGGAAATACCATGCCGTGCATCATGCACCCGAGCAGGTGGAGTGGCTGTCGGCGGCGCGTTTCCACCCCGTCAATCTCGCCTTCGGCACCGTAGCGGTAGACATCGCGGCGCTGCTGATGGGCTTCACGCCGGACATCTTCCTGTTCGTCGGCCCGTTCAATGTCGTGACCTCCTGCTGGGTTCACGCCAATCTGAACTGGACCCTGGGGCCGCTGAAATATGTTCTGGCCGGTCCGGTCTATCACCGCTGGCATCATGTGCGGGAACCGCGGGACACGAATTTCGCCAGCACCTTCGCCGTCTGGGATCTGATGTTCGGCACCTGGCACATGCCTGAAGGCGTGCTGCCGCAGACTTACGGCATCGACGATCCCGACATGCCGCAAACCCTCGTCGGCCAGATCGCCTATCCGCTGGTGCAAGGCTTCGGCCCGCGCGCACCGGACGCCGCCGAAACCGCGAGCGCCTGATCCGGGCGCGCAAGCAAAAGGGCGCGATCCGCATGGACCGCGCCCTTTTTTATTCCGGGCCCTAATTCCGGGAAGGAAACCTCAGTTGCTGCCGGCGGCCTTGCGCGCCGTTTCGGCATGGGCGGCGAACTGGCCGGCCATGGCGTCGAACGCTTCCTTGGCGTCGCCCGGCATCGGCGCCGGTTCGCAGCGCGCGGCGTTGCAATTATAGGTGACGCGATGGACGCCGCGATTCAGTGTCAGCGTCTCGTTGCTGCCCTGGCTGACATCGATGCGCGCGTTATAGACCTGCACGCCGTCATGATTCAGCGCCACGATATTGGTGCGCCCATAGGCCTTGCCCTGCACGAAGGCGTGGCGGGCGTCGATCATGGTGATGTCGGCGATGGACGGATTGCCGACATAGACGGTGGTGATCGGTTTTTCGAAAGTGAGGGTGCGGACTTCGTCCATGGCAAGCGCGATGCCGCCCGCCGCAAAGGCAGGCGAAATAGCGGCGGTCATGGCGATGGCGGCGATGATGGCGCGGCGCATGGCGGGCCCTCGAAAGATTGCACGCCAAAGCTATGTCCGCCGCGTAAAAGAAGCCTTAAGGGCCGCTGTTTTATGAAGGTTCCGGCAAGGCGTTCCGGGACCGCATGACCCTCTCGATACAACGCATTTTATTGATCCTGGCGCTGACGCTCATGGCTGTGGATGTGGCCTGGGCGACGCTGGGACATTTCCATATCGACACGGCCGCCTATGCGCGCCTAGCGCTGCTCGCCGCCGCGCTGTTCTGCGGCGGTCTGTTCTACAACCGGCTGCGTCCCGATCCCGCGCTCGAGGCGATGCTGATGGGCGCGAGTTTCCTTTGCGCCTTCTCCGCCGCGGCCAGTGTGCTCAACTATTTCCTCATCACCGTGGCGGGCCCGCGCATCGACGACTATCTCGTCGCCGCGGACCGCATGATCGGCTTCGACTGGTATCAGGTCATGCTGGCGATGGCGGATCGTCCGCTGCTCAACGCGTTCTTCTTCCAGGTCTATAATTTCACCCTGCCGCAGATCGCGCTGCTGATGGTGACGCTGGCCTGGACGCGCCAGACCGAACGCGTCTATCGCTTCTGTCTCGCCATCGCGATGGGCGCGCTGATCGCGATCTTCTTCTGGGCCGCGCTGCCGTCCCTGGGCGCGAAATCCATGTATGCGCTGCCGGCCTCCGTCGAAAACCGCATGATGCTCTCCGTCACCACGCAGTATGGGCGCGAGCTGGTGGCGCTGCTGCATAACGGTCCCGGCTATATCACGCCGGACGATCTGCGCGGCCTGATCGCATTTCCCTCCTATCACGGTGTGCTCGCGCTGATCACGGCCTTCTATGCCTGGCATCTGCGCTGGCTGCGCTGGCCCGCGCTGTTCATCAATCTCGCCGTGGTGATCTCCTCGCCGATCCAGGGCGGCCATCACGCGATCGACCTTGTGGCGTCCTTTCCGGCCGCCGCGCTGGCGCTGGCAATCGCGCAATCCCGCAAACTGAAGTTCCAGGTGAATGAATCGCAAACGGAAAAAATCGCATCTTTTCCATCTGCGGTTTTTCGTACGGAAGCGGCACAAAAGCCTTTGTTTCAGCGGCTTTCCGATTAAGTCGAAATTAAGCCCTCTCCCCCTAAAGTCACCCTCGTCCTGCCGGGCGGGTGTCGCTCGTGTGGAGACCCTAGGGTGTCATTAACGGAGACAAGCATGAACCTCATTTCGCGTTTCGTCCGCGATGAATCGGGCGCCACGGCCATCGAGTATGGTCTGATCGCCGCTCTCATCGCCGTCGTCATCATCAGCGCCATTCAGGTCGTCGGCACGAAGCTGTCGTCCACCTTCACCAACGTGTCCGGCAACCTGAAGTAAGTTTCGGGTTCCGACAGGTTACAGGACGGCCGCCCCTCAAAAGGCGGCCGTTCGTCTTCCAGGGCTCTTCGATGATGATTGCGCAATGGCTTGTGATTTTCGCGCTTCCGGCGCTGCTCGCCGCGGCGGCGGGCTGGGATCTCGCCAGCTTCACCATTCCGAATTTTCTGCAAGGCGCGCTGCTCAGCGTGTTCGCCGCTTTCGCCATCGCCGCGGGCCTCTCGCTGCCCGAGATCGGCTTTCATCTTCTGGCGGGCCTGATCGGGCTTGTCATCGGCTTCACATTGTTCGCGCTGGGCTATATCGGCGGCGGCGATGCCAAGCTGTTCGCCGCCATGCTGTTGTGGCTGGGCTTTTCCGACATCGTTCCCTATGCGCTTTATGTGTCGCTGTTCGGCGGCGCCTTGACGCTGGGTCTTCTGTTCATGCGCAATTTGCCGCTGCCAGCCTTCTTCGCGCGCCAGCGCTGGCTGCTGCGTCTGCATGACGAAAAGTCCGGCATCCCCTACGGCGTCGCGCTGGCGCTGGGCGCGTTCTGGATTCTGCCGCAGAGCGAGATTTTTCATCTCGCGGCAATCTGAAAATCCGCGGAAGTTCCTGCTGCATAGAACAATTCAGCAGCATCTTATTAAGCAAATTCTAAAGGGTTGCATGATGAAGTGCAGCCGAAGGAGCCCGGCCCCATGAACACACAACGCGCAGTCGTGCTCGGTCTTGCACTGGTCGCCGCCATCGCCGCCGCTTTCATGGTGCGCGGTCTCATCGGCGGCGGAACACAACAGTCACAAGCCCGGCCCGCCCCGCCGCCCATCCAGATGAGCGACGTGCTGGTGGCCAGCACCAATCTCCAGCCCGGACAGAAGCTGACCCAGGATCAGGTGCGCTGGCAGAAATGGCCCGCCACCGCCGTCGACTCCACCTTCATCACCAACACCACCCAGTCGCCGATCACCGACATCGTGAAGGGCACGGTGGTGCGCAGCCCGATCCTGTCGGGCCAGCCGATCACCAACAACGCCATCGTCCATGCCGATGCGGCGGGCTTCATGGCGGCGATCCTCAACCCCGGCATGCGCGCCGTCTCCATCGGCGTCAGCGTGGATTCCGGCGCGGGCGGCTTCATCCTGCCCAACGACCGCGTCGATCTGCTTCTGACCCAGAAGATGGAAGGCTCCCCGCCGCGCGTGCGCGTCTCGACGGTGCTCAGCGACATCCGCGTGCTGGCGATGGACCAGACCTTCACCCAGGAGAAGGACACCAAGTCCGTCGTCGCCAAGACCGCGACCCTCGAACTCACGCCCGACCAGGCCGAGATCGTGGCGCGCGCCGCGGGCATGGGCGTGCTCGCCCTGTCGCTGCGTTCGCTGGACGAACAGGCCAATGCGGGCGCGCCCGCGCCGATCTCCGGCGGCGGCAGCGCGAAGAAAACGGCGGACACGGCCGCCAATGAACCGGTGACGATCTATCGTTACGGCATCGGCCGTCCCGACACCTCGACCGAAGGCGGAAAGGCCCAGTGATGCAGATGCGCAAACCCCTTCTCGGCCTGGCTCTGCTGTGCCTCGCGTCGCCCGCGATGGCGCAGACCGCGCCGGCTCCCAAATCCGCGCCGGCGAAACCCGCCG
>JAFIHO010000425.1 GCA_017849395.1 Hyphomicrobiales bacterium | reverse complement strand
GGGATTCGGGGCATCCCCCTCCCCTTATCCACACGCATTGCCGCCGCCTTTTTCGTCATCATGGGCTGATTATAAATTAGGGCGACATGCGTGTGAGGGAGGTGGATAGGCTTTCACATAGGATTCCCGCTAACGCTGTGATTCATCAGGCGGAAAAATTTTCTACCCCATGTGGATAGCGCGCTGGCACGATGCAAGAAAGCAAAACTGCCCGGACCTCAGTTCCTTGGCGCTACGGACCGCAATCCTTGAAAGCGCGCGAAAGCCTGCCTGTGCTGACGTTTTCTGGCGGATTGCCAAAACTCTGTCTAAGCGAGGGAGAACGATCACCACGCACGCGAACCGTGTAACGGGCCTCTCGACCATCAATTGTCACACCGCCCCCATCTGCTGCTACGGTAACGGGAAGACAATAGATGCCCCGAAGAGAGATGCTTCCCGTATCGTCCGTCTTCTGAATCGAACCAATAGCCGTGGTATTGCCAATACGCTCCAAAACATAGACATCTGCGTCAGCGACTGGTGTCCCGTTCGGAAAAAGAAAAATGACTTGGGTATGTAATTCCGATCTTTCTCCATAACTCCCCACGAGCATGCATCCGGCTACTGCCACCAGACAGCCTAACCATATGGATACAAGAAATAGTTGGCGCCGCTTCCGGCAATCAACTTTGCCTGGAGAGGTAGAGCGAACGGGGAAAGCGCATTTCAGCCCCACATCTACTCCTTCACGCCCACCTTCGTCGCCATGCGCTGGGCGCGGATGGAGAGTTCGGCGGCAAGCAGGCATTGCGCCTGGTCCTGGGCGGTGTGGGTGCGGTTGACAATATCCGCGACAAACTGTGTTCCGAAAGGCAGCGGGCCGTTGGCGCAGCCGATGCGGCGGGCGCTTTTGCCGTCTACCACCAGCAACATGTCTCCGCGCTTGCCTGCGCCTGCATCGATGTATTTGCGCGCCTCGATGTAACCGTCCGTACCAAGAATAAATAGCCGCCCGTCGCCCCAGGTGCCCAAGCCGTCAGGGGTAAACCAGTCCAGCCGCACATAGCCGAAGCCCTTGTCGCCGCGCAGCATCATTTCACCGAAATCCTGGAAATGCGGGTGATCGGGGTGGCGTATATTCGCCACCTGGGCGGCCACAATTTCGGCGCTGGTTGAGCCGGTGTAGAACAGGAACTGGTCTACCTGATGCGAGCTGATGTCGCAGAGGATGCCGCCATACTGGCTTTCGTTCCAGAACCAGTCGGGCCGCGCCGCGCCGCCGCCCGCAAGTCCGCCTTTCTGGATCACCTGATGTGGCGCGATGTTGATGGTCTGGATCACCTTGCCAATGGCGCCCTGTTTGACCAGTTCTCCCGCATGGACAGCGGAGCGCACTTCCAGCCGTTCCGAATACATGATTGCGAAGATACGCTTCGTTTCCGCGATGGCGGCGCGCACCAGGGCCAGGTCGTCCAATGAAGTGATGCCGGGCTTGTCGCTGAGGAAGTCCTTGCCCGCCCGCATGGCGCGCATGCCGATGGCCGCGCGTTCATTGGCGATGTGCGAACTCAGCACAAGCTGGATCGACGGATCGGCAATCACGTCTTCCTGATCGCGCGCGATCTTCACATCGGGATAGCGTTCGCGGAACAGGGCCAGCTTGTCCGGCTCCGCGCCCCAGGCAACGGCCAGTTCGCCGCCGCCACTGCGCACCGCGCCGATCATGCCATGGATATGATCATGGCTGATGCCACACACGCCGAAGCGGATTTTGTGTTTCGGTTTCAGCGGCGGTACATAAGGCAGGCTTTGCGCCTCCGCCCCGTGCGCCGCCATCATCAGCGCGGCGGAGGAAAGGCCCGCAGCCGCCAGGAAATCGCGCCGCCCGCCGCGTTTCATCCGTCGCTTCTATTGGTACCAGCGGTTGCGCAGGCGCACCAGGCTGGCGTTGCCGACTTCGGACAGGAACGCGACCATGTCGGACGTGCTGCCGTCCTGATTGCGATAGTGATACGGCATAACCATTTTCGGTTTGAAATCCTTCACCCACTTCGCCGCCGCGGGCACGTCCTGTGTATAGGGCGAGTTGATCGGGATGAAAGCGATGTCGATGTTGGGCAGATGGGCGGTTTCCGGCGTTTCCTCCGTGTCGCCCGCCACATACACGCGCTTGTTGGCGAAGGTCAGCACATAGCCGTTGCCCACGCCCTTCGGATGGAAATTCAGCTTGGCGGGAGAGACATTGTACATGGGCACCGCTTCGATCCCCACCGGGCCCAATGTCGTCCTGTCGCCATTCTTCATCACGCGGGTCTTGGCCTGCAGCGCGGCGGGCATGGCATCGCGCACCGCTTGCGGCGCGATGATGACCGTATCAGGGCCGGCGATGGCTTCCAGAACCGGCGCGCTATAGTGGTCGCCATGGGCATGCGTGATCAGGATGATGGTGGGTTTGGGCATTGCCTTGTAAGGCGCGATGGCTGCGTCGCCCTGGAGGCCGCTGATCGGCGCGGGATCGGTGAAGACGTGCTGGTCCTTCCAGTCGAACCGGATGGCGGCGTGGTGGATGGGCACGATATCGACCGTGCCGTCGGACGTGGGCATGTGGTCGGAGCCGGTAACCTGTGCCGCGACCGGCAGGGACAGGGCCAGGGCGAACCCCGCGGCCAGGATGTGACGGTGCTTCACGCGTTTGTCCCCCTGTGGTCTGTGACCTGAATTTAGCGCAAAGGCGGGTGCCCACCAAGCGCGCCGCCGGCTTTGCCCGGTTGCGAAAGATTTTGAAGGGCGTAACCTTCATGCCAACCAGGGAGCCGCCCATGCGTCAGAGCTTCACCCGCCGCACCATCATCGCAATCGCCGGGGCGGTGGCCCTGGGCGGACCCGCATTTGCTCAGGGCAAGCGGCCCATCGGCATCATCGGCGCGGGCAATATCGGCGGAACCATCGGTGCGTTATGGGTGAAGAGCGGCCATCCGGTGATGTTCGCCACCCGCAATCCGGAAGAACTGAAGGATATGGTGGCTGGTCTGGGTCCGTTGGCCAAGGCGGGCACGGTGGCGGAGGCAATCAAATTCGGTTCGGCGCTGTTCATCGCGGTGCCCTATGCCGCCCTGCCCCAGATCGGACGCGACAACAAGGACGCGCTGAAGGGCAAGATCATGCTGGACGCCTGCAACGCCGTTCCGGCGCGCGACGGCGCGGCCATCGTGCAGGAAGCCGACACGAACGGCATCGGCATGACGTCGCAGAAATACCTGCCGGGTACCAGGCTGGTGCGCGCGTTCAACACGCTGGGCGCGAAAGTGTTCGAGACCCAGGCGAACCGTCCCGCACCCCGGCTAGCAATCCCGTTGGCGGGCGACGATGCGGAAGCGTTGCACGTGGCCGAGGAGTTGGTGCGCGACGCGGGATTTGACCCGGTGGTGGCGGGCGGGTTGGACAGCGCGAAGAAATTCCAGCAGCGTGCTCCCGGCGCCTATGGCTTCCAGGGCAACGCGACCGAGTTGAAAGCTAAGCTGGCGTCGTAGCCAGGATTTCGCCGTCACGCGCTTTCTCGTAGCGGCGGCCCAGCGCCCAGGCGATGGGAAACCAGATCGCCGAAATCACCATACCCGCGACTGCAAGACCGGCGACACCGAAGGGCAGAATTGCGGCGCTCAGCCAGGCCGAGGTGAAGTCGCCGAACCGGTAGACCACCGTGTCGATGACATTCTTGGCCTTGTACTTGGCTTCCTGGTCCACCACGGTGAACAGCACCTCGCGGCTGGGCTTGGCGACGGCATATTCGGCGAAGCGGCGCAGCACCTGCACCGACCCCAGCACCATCAGAACGGGCGAGAACACGACCGCCAGGAATGCCACCACCATGATGAGCGGGTTGAGCAGCAGACCCGCCGTCACGCCGAAGCGATTGATGAAGCGTCCCGTGCCGAACAGTTGCACCAGCACTGCCAGGGAATTGGTGGCGAGGTCGATGACGGCGTAGGCCTGGGTGCGTTCGGCCCGGCTGGCGAACTGCTTGGTGATGACGTCGCCAAGCTGGAAATAGATCACGGTGGAGATGGTGGTCATCAGCAGCAGGAACAGCGCGATCATCAGCAGATAGGGCGATTTGAACAGCAGGATGAAGCCTTCGAACGGATTGCCGCCGAGGCTCCGGTCCAGGGTGGTTTTCTGCGCCTGGGGTTCTATGGCGGCGAATTTGCGCTTTTCTGCCTCCAGCAGACGCACCATCATGGCAGTGATGAAGAATCCGGCGGCCGATATCAGCAGCAGGCTGTTGGTTCCGACTTCGTCCACGAAGAAGGTCACGAAGGCGGGCGCGCAAATGGTGCCCACCGTGCCCCCGGCCGCCACGAAGCCGAACAACCGCTTCGCTTGAGGACCGGAAAAAATGTCGGCCATCAGGCTCCAGAACCCGGAAATGGTCAGCAGGTTGAAGGTCGATAGCCATATATAAAAGGCGGCAGCGACCCAGCGGTCTTCCGTGACCCTGGTGAACAGGAAGTAGAAACCGATCATCGTCAGGCCGATAAAGCCGTAAACCCAGGGCAGGAACGCGGCCAGCTTCACCCGCGACGCCAGGCCCGCATAGATGGGCGCGACGATGAAGCTGACGATGAAGGTGCCGGTGAACAATTCTTGCAGATTGTCCACGCCATAGACCGTGCCCATCGTGTCGCGCAGTGGGCGCAGGATGAAATAGCTGGCCATCAGGAAGAAGAAATAGACGAAGGCGATCAGCACCGCCTTCACTTCATGCCGCTCGACGCCCGCGATGCTTTTCAGAAGCCCCGACATGCCAATCCCCTGTTCTTGATGGCTCGGATATTTCCGTCGCCGCCCGCGACTATAATGGAAAACCCTTTTGCGCCAATGTTCATTGCGCCGCCGCGCGCAGTGCCGCGTAGCGCCGTCCCAGCGCCACGGCCACCACGCCCCACAAGGCCGACACCGCAATGCCAAAACCCATTGCACCCAATATGCCGAAGCCCAGAACGCGCAGGCCCGACAGCATCCAGGCCGAGGTCAGATCGCCCAGCCGGTAGACTGTCGTGTCGATCACATTCTTCGCCTTGTATTTGCTTTGCTGGTCTACCACGGTGAACAGCACCTCGCGGCTCGGACGAGCGATCGCGTAAAGCGAAATTCGTTGCAGCGCGCGACCAGCCTGGATCAGCGCGAGGCTGGGCGCGACGGCAATGGCGGCGCAAGCTCCTGCCATCAGCAGCGGCGTGAGTACCAAGCTTGCAGTAACACCGAAGCGTTGCAGGAAGCGGCCAAGTCCGAAAATCAGGATAAGCGCCGAGGATATGTTCACATACAAATCCACATCCGCGAAAGCGATGGTGCGCGCCTCCACGCCCGGGAAGGCCTTGGCGATGATGTCGGCCTGGAGGAAATAAAACACTGTCGCGATCCAGGTCATCAGCAGCATATAGGCTGCCTGGTTGAGCAGGAAGGGTGATTTGAAAAGCAGCGCGAAACCCTTGAACGGATTGCCCGGCAGCGACAGATCCAGGCTTGTCTGCTGGGTGTGACTGTCGATGGCGCGCATCTTTTCCTTCTCGCGCATGAGCAGGTGCACGATCAGGATAACGAGCAGGAAACCCGCTCCCGCCACAAGCAGCAGCCCGCCGATGCCGACTGTGCCCACGAAGAATTTGGTGATCAGCGGGCCCGCGATGGCCCCGGTACTGCCGCCCGCCGCGATGAAGGCGAACAGGCGCGTTGCCTGTTCCGACGCGAACAGATCGGCCATGAAGGTCCAGAAGATGGAGATCAGGAACAGGTTGATGGCGCTGAGCCACCAGTAATAGGCGGCGGCGACCCAGCGGCTTTGCGGCGCGGCCTGGAACAGAACATAGAAAATGAGCAGGTCGATGATGAGAAACCAGAACACGCCGGGCAGAAGGCGTGACAGCTTCACCTTTGACGCCACCCAGGCGAAGACCGGCGCGGCCAGCAGCACCACAATGAAGGTGCCGGTGAACAGGGTTTGCAACTCCTGCACCCCGAACACGGTCGCCATCGTGTCGCGCACGGGGCGCAGGATGTAGTAGCTGCCCAACAGAACGAAATTGAACAGGAAGGACAGCATCGCCGCGCGCCGTTCATGTGGCTGGGCGGCGACGATCAGGCGCGCGAGGGGTGATGGCGGCGCATCGGACATGCGCCAGCTTTAGCATGGTTCGACGCGGACGTGGCGGTCAGGGGGATGCGAAAAAGCGCGTCAGAAGGCTTCGACATACTGCGCCATGCGCTCGCGCGTCTTGGCATCCGGCAGGCGGCCACGGCCCGCGCCCAGATTGTCGATCATGTGTTGCGCCTTGCTGGTGCCGGGCGCCACCGCATGCACGGCGGGATGGGCCAGCAGGAATTTCAGGAAGAACTGGCCCCAGCTGGCGCAGTCGAACTCCGCCGCCCATTCCGGCAATTGCTTACCCAGCGCGGTGCGGAACAGCCGCCCCCGGCCAAAGGGCAGCGCGATCAGCACCGCCGTTCCGGCATCCTGGCAGGCGGGCAGGATGCGAGCCTCCACATCGCGGTTGTCGATGGCGTAGTCGATCAGCAGGAAATCCGGCTTTTCGCGCTTGATGATCGCCTCGGTGGCGGCATAGGCGCTTTTAAAGGTGGTGGTGATGCCGGTGTAGCGGCAGATGCCCTTGGCCTTCAGCGCGTCAACGCCCGCCATGCGCTGGTTAGGGTCGCGCACATTGTGAAGCTGGAGCAGGTCGATCTTGCTGGTCTTCAGCGCCTTCAGGCAGTCGCGGGTTTCGGCTTCCTCCTTGCCGGGGACGAAATCCTCCAGCTTGGTGGCGATGAACACCTTGTTGCGCAGGCCTGTGTTGGCGAGGACATCGCCCACGACGCCCTCCGCATGGCCATAGGAGGGGGCGGTATCGATCAGCGTGCCGCCGCCCGCGACCATCGCGCGGATCACTTCGGTAGGACCGGCCAGTTCCGACGGGCCGACATTGAACACGATGGAGGTGCCGACGCCGACGGCAGGAATCGTCTCACCCTTGCCGTGCGGGATGGGGCGGGCCAGCATCGGCTTCTGCGCCTGGGCCAGCGCGGTCTCGATGAAGGCAGGCGTCAGAAGCGACATGCCACCGAGCAGTGCCGCGTCGCGGCGGGAATATCGCGTGGAATTCGTCATGTTCGCTCCCGTGCAGCCAGAAGCCCCGTCCCCGGCGGCAAGAGCATAAAAGATAATTCACCTCCGCGCCACAGGTGGTGCGTCAGGCTCGCGTTTGAATGCGATCCAGCATGCCCGCTTTCTCGCGCATGCGGCCGCCATGTTCGCGATTCAGCGCGCCGATGAAGAAACATAGAACCAATGCTGACACCGTACCCGCGACAACCAGGATGGGGCGGTGCGTCGCATACCCACCTGCGATCAGTTCGCCGTGCAGTGCCAGCAGCAGTGGAGTCAGCCACAGCCACCACAGAAAGCGGCGCAGATGTTGCTGCCGCGCCATCTCCTGTTGGTATTGGCGGCGCAGTGACAGAAAATCACAGCGCGGCGGCAGGGTACGCACCCTCCCCTCCGCAATCACATAAAGGGCGGCCAGCACGAAGAGGCTGAAAATTCCGGTCAGCAGGATCGGATCGGAGAGCGGCAGCAAGGGGCGGAACAGCATCGCCAACGCTACGGCCAGGAACAGCGCTGCCGCCTCCAGTCTTCCCTGCCACCGTGCCCGGTGGGCGAAGCGGCGGTAATCCTCAAGCACCATATCTTCCGACAGATCGTCGCCGCGGAACGCGCTGTGCCGGTCGCCTTCCACGATCAGACCGGTACGGAAGAGGCACAGGAAGGGAAACAGGAACGGG
>JAFIHO010000424.1 GCA_017849395.1 Hyphomicrobiales bacterium | reverse complement strand
GTGCAAGACGGCGATGCGCGGATGCGCATCGCATATGCGCAAACGAAAAAGGGCCGCCCTGCGGCGGCCCTTTCCCAGTGCGGAAGGCGAACGCGCTATTAGCCGTTGGCGGCGCTCAGCTTGGAGTTGATGGCGTTGAACTTGTTGCCCAGCGTGCTGCCGAGCGCGGTGGCGCCGGCGATGATCGCGAGCGCGATCAGGGCGGCGATCAGGCCGTACTCGATGGCGGTGGCGCCGGATTCGTCCTTGTAGAAACGCGAGAGAAGCTTCGTCATCGTGATGTTCCTTTTTGCCCAGTGTGACTTTCGTAAGCCGGTCTCTTTCTGAACCGTGGCCCATTTTGCGAAAGACGGATTGCAGTTGCGTTAAGACGATTGGTAAAAAAAGGATGGAGGAGGCGTTTGCTTAACAAATCGCAAACGGGCGCACGGGCCGCCGGTCAGGCCGGCGCTAGGACCGCGACGGGCGCGGGCCGCAGCAGGGCCCTGCTGGCGGCGAGCGCGAGCAGGAAGACGGTCAGGCCCGCGGGAACGTCCACGAGGTGATGGCCGCCTTGGATCAGCACGGCAGGCAGCAGAAGCACGTTGAGCAGACCATAGGGCACCAATAACCATGGGACGGTGCGCGCATGATAGGTCGCGACGAAGCCGAGCACGATGTGGAAGGAAGGAAAGCCGATGAGCCCCCGCAGTTCATCGGGGCTCACATAGGCGGTGCCGTGCTGGATCAGGTCCATGATGGCGGCTCCATAGGCCGGATCGACGATGGGCTGCACGGCGGCGAGCACCTTCGGCGGCAGTTCATGGAACGCTTCGGCGCCGGCGCTGGGAAACAGGCCCCAGAACAGCACTGCGCCGCTTCCCGCGATCACCACCGTTATGAGCAGCGAATAGAGATCGCGCAGCCGTGAAGTCAGGCCGAGCACAACCACCAGAAGCGCGATCTGGGGCAGCGTGGCCATATAGGTCGCCCGCAGGATCTCGTTGAAATCCGGGTGCCGCGCAGCCCAGGCTACGATGCTCGGCCAGTCGTATCCGAGGGCGACGTCGATGCGTATCAGGCCGTCATCGATGGTCGGCCGGCCGTTCGGCACCAGCAGGTAGTTGAACAGCGACAGCGCCGCAGCGAAAAAAATGAACAGGCCGGCGCTGATCGCGGTGGCCGCAATGGCTTCGCTGCGTTCGCTGCGGCGATAGGCGAACCCGACTATAAACAGCAGACCGACGAGCCCGATGATCTTGCCGTAACCGATCGGATCGAGGCGGACGCCGCGCAGGAACGCAAGCGCCAGGTCGAGCACGACCGCAACCAGCGTCGTCCGCAGGACGAACAGTTCAGGTGCGCGCAGGAAGGGCGGTGACGGGATCATCCGGAAAATTTGCACGACAAGGCTGAAAATTCGTTAACCGCGGGCCCAGCGGCCCGGCGTGCATCGCCGCCCATGCCTTGATGTCTGGCGCTCGAGGCGCCAGCGCACTCCTAGAGCAGCGGGCGTTCTGACGAACGCGGTTTCCGCTGCTCCAGCCTGGTTTCCTTAGCCGCATTTGTGCGACGCCAGCCGATTCCGTCTGGCTGCAAAATGCTCTAGTCTTGAACAGACCGCTGTGGTGTCGAGCGGTATGCCTGTCTGGCGAGCAGCACCGCGAAATGTAGCCGGTTCGTGCAATAGTCCCCGTGGTTTCGCACGAAGCGGTCTGCCGCCAGGTCCT
This sequence comes from Hyphomicrobiales bacterium, assembly GCA_017849395.1. Lineage (GTDB taxonomy): Bacteria > Pseudomonadota > Alphaproteobacteria > Micropepsales > Micropepsaceae > Rhizomicrobium. Next base: position 1,261 of record JAFIHO010000424.1, on the reverse strand, counting down.
GACGGCAGCGCGCCTTGACGCGGCACATGATGCAGGAACGCCGCATGGCGCGGCTGCGCGCCCCGTGCTGGCGATGGAATTGCTGAGGGTCCAACCCCATGGCGCGCAGCGCCCGGGACGGCATGTCCTCGGAGGTAAACGGGATACGCAGGGCCTCCTGGAATTCCTCCGGCGTCAGATTGTATTCATCGAGCATGCGGCGGCATTCGTCAGGTCCCAGCGCCTTGAGGTCGCGCCTGATCTGCGCGCGCCGGCGCCGGTCGCGCATGTAGGCGGCGGCGCTCTTACAGATATTGCGAATTTTGCCGATCAGTTCCCCTGGCAATTCGATCTCCGCCGGTCCCGGCTGTCGCCAGTCCCTTCAAGCCGTCTCGATGCGGATGATAGGTCGGGCAGGCCGTTCGCTGTTTGCGCAGGATCAACCTTTCCGCATCCTCCGCACCAACTCCTTTGCCGGCCACAAGGGCCCCCTCGCGGTAGCCAGGTTCAGGCACCGCCCCGTATTTTGTTTGCTGAAACGCCCGTATTTTGTTTGCTGAAACGCAAAGAAGACCCGAACTTGTCATCGTATATCGCCTTCCGATAGAGTGACCTGTCAAAAGTCGGCGGTCCGCCGCTTCGGACCAGCCGACGGTTCACGGTCACGATTCTCGGTTGCTGCAGGTGCGTGATGTCGGGAGTGCGAAGCTTCGTCGTTCTGCTCGCCACCACATGGGCGTTCACGATCTGCTTCGCCGTGTGGATGATGTTCGGGGTGACCGGCATTCCGATCCGCGAGCAGCTTGGCCTCAACTCCGTCGAGTTCGGCCTTCTGACCGCCACCCCGGTTCTCACCGGCGCGCTCTTCCGCCTGCCGCTCGGCATCTGGACCGACCGCCTCGGCGGGCGCCGCCTGATGTTGGCGCTGCTCATCGGCTGCGCCGTTCCGGTCTGGATTTCCTCCTACGCCACGGCGCTGTGGCATTTCATCCTGCTGGGGCTGGCGCTCGGGCTGGTCGGCGCGTCCTTCTCTGTCGGCACGCCCTATGTGGCGCGGTTCTTCCCGAAGGAGAAGCGGGGATTCGCCATGGGCTTCTTCGGCGCCGGCACGGTCGGCGCGGCGCTCAACATGTTCGTGGCGCCCTGGCTGATCAACGCCTATGGCTGGCAGACGGTGCCGAAGGTCTATGCCGTCGCGCTGGTCGTGACTGCCGTGATCTTCTGGGCCTTTTCCGCGCCCGATCCGGCGCGCGCCGCGACCTCGCCGTCGATGCTCTCCCAG
>JAFIHO010000423.1 GCA_017849395.1 Hyphomicrobiales bacterium | reverse complement strand
TTTTCCGCATCCTCATAGTCGAACTGCGTCACCGGCATGTCGGAGCGCGGATCGCGATAAAGCGGCAGCAATTCGTCCAGCGGCCGGTCGCCGATCACCACGCCCGCCGGATGGGTCGAAGCATGTCGGTACAGACCCTCGATCTTGCCGGTGATGTCGAACAGCCGCCGCGCAATGGGTTCTGCCTCGGCGATGGCTTCCAGGCGCGGCTCGCTGGCGATGGCGTCCTTCAGCGACACCGGCTTGCCCGGCGGATTGGGAATCAGCTTGGCGATGCGGTCCACCAGCCCCAGCGGCATCTGAAGCACCCGCCCCGCATCGCGCACCGCCGCGCGCGCCTGCAACGAACCCAGCGCCATGATCTGCGCCACCCGGTCCGCGCCATACTTGTCGCGCACATAGCGCACCACCTCGTCGCGCCGCTCCTGGCAGAAATCGATATCGAAGTCCGGCATCGAGACACGTTCCGGATTCAGGAACCGCTCGAAGAACAGTTCAAAGCGCAGCGGATCGAGATTGGTGATGTCCAGCGCCCAGGCCACCAGCGACTAGGCGCCCGAACCGCGCACGCCCACCGGAATGCCCTGCCCGCGCGTCCACTTCATGAAGTCGGACACGATCAGGAAGTAGCCGGGAAATCCCATGCGGTTGATGATCGACAATTCATACGCCAGCCGCTCGTCATAGACCTTGCGTTCCGCGAACAGCGTGTTGGCTTTCAGCCGCCGGTCCAGCCCCGCCTCCGCCTGCGCCCGCAATTCCTCCTCGGGCGAGCAACCGGATTCCGGCGCGAACACCGGCAGGATCGGCTTGCGCTTGCGCGGCCGGAAGGCACAGCGGCGCGCGATCTCCATCGTGTTCTCGATCGCCTCGGGCAGGTCGGCGAACTGCGCCGCCATCTCGGCCGGGCTCTTGAAGCGATGCTCGCGGGTCAGCCGCCGCCGGTCGTCCTGCGATACGAAACTGCCATCGGCGATGCACAACAGCGCGTCATGCGCCTCATACATCTCGGCCTTGCCGAAATGCACATCGTTGGTCGCCACCAGCGGCAGGTCCCTGGCATAAGCCATGTCCAGCAGCGCCTCTTCGGTGGCGCGCTCCTCCGGCAAGCCGTGCCGCTGGATTTCCACATAGAGCCGGTCCGGAAACGCCGCCGCCAGCGCATCCAGCACCGTTTCCGCCGCCGCGCGCTGGCCTTCCAGCAGCAGCCCATTGATCACGCCGCCAGGCCCGCCCGTCAGCGCGATCAGGCCTTCGGCATGATCCGCCAGCCGCGCCATTTTCACATGCGGCCAGTCGCCTGCCTCCACATCCAGATAGGCGGCGCTGAGCAGCTTGGTGAGGTTCAGATATCCCGCCTCGTTCTGCACCAGCAGCGCGATATGCGGCGGCTTCTTGCGGCTGCCCGAGCCATGTCCGCCGGATGCATGATGCCCCGCCGCGGCCTCCACCGAGAGCAGCACCCCGGTGATGGGCTGCACCCCGGCCTTGGCCAGCGTGTCAGCGATATCGAACACGCCGAACAGATTGTTGGTATCGGTGACCGCCGCCGCCGGCATCCCGCTCTCCGTCGCCAGCTTGGCCAGTTCCTTGGGCCGGACCGCGCCCTCCAGCAGGGAATAGGCGCTCTTGACGCGCAGATGGACGAAACTGGCCATGACGATTCCGGCTTGGGACCATCCATATTCACGCGATGCGGCTCCGGCGAAACGCCGCCGCCCGCTTAGTCCACAGCTAGGCGATCAGCGCATGTGCCCCGCTGGCCGCCACAAAGGACCCCGCCATGAACAGCACCAGCGTCAGCCCTGACAACGCATCCGTGATCCACATGACCGATCTCCTCGTCTTGCAAGAGGTGTTCTATATATGTTCTGAGAACAAAACAAGATCAAATTTCTGTTTTTTTCGGCGATTGTTCGTTCTTCCCGACAATGGCATCCTGATTTTTCCATTGCATCCGGACCCCCCACATGAAATCGGCCCTGTACGCCCTCGCTCCTGACGCCGCGAAGAACACCTATCAGCGGCTCAAGAAAATGGTCGGGGCCGATGTTCATGCCCATGTGGACCGCATCGCCCTGCGCCATGTCGCACGATATCTGTTCGCCAATGAGGTGCTGGCGGGCCGGGATGTGCTGGATGTGGCCTGCGGCAGCGGCTATGGCGCGCTGGTGCTGAACAAGGCCTTCTCCTACAGGGGCCTGGACCTCGATATTCGCGCCGTACAGGAAGCGAAGCGTGAGCTCCCGGAATTCAATTATGACCGGGGATCGATCTATGACCTGCCGCTACCCGATGCGTCGGTTTCCGGTGCGACATCCTTCGAAACGCTGGAGCATGTCGACCAGCCGGAGCGCGCCATGCGCGAACTTGCGCGGGTCTTGAAGCCGGGCGGAGTTCTGGTGGGCAGCATTCCCATCAATCACCCCGATCTCATTCATCATTTCAAGCCCTATACAGCCGCAGAAGCTTTCGCGATCTTCGATAGCGCAGGCCTGACCTTCACCGGACTTCATGTCCAGCATGAGATGACGTTCCGACAGATAGCCGCGGGGGATGTGAACGATGTTCCCGGCGGTACATTGCTGGCAGTGATGACAAGAAGCGGCTGAGTCCGGCCTCGCACTTATTGCAACCGCCCGTCCTGCAGCACCAGCGACCGGTCCATCTTCGCCGCCAGGTCGAAATTGTGGGTGGCGATCAGCGCCGCCAGGCCTTCCGCCCGGACCAGCGCCATCAGCGCCTCGAACACCCCCCCCGCTGTGCGCGGATCCAGATTGCCGGTTGGCTCATCGGCCAGCAGGATTTTGGGCTTGTTGGCCAGCGCGCGCGCGATGGCCACGCGCTGCTGCTCGCCGCCGGACAATTGCGCCGGGCGATGCGTCAGCCGCTGTCCCAGCCCCATGCTGACAAGCAACTGCCTCGCCCGCTCCGACGCCTCGGCGCGCGAACGGCCCGCGATCATCTGGGGCAGCATCACATTCTCCAGCGCGTCGAACTCCGGCAACAGATGATGCGCCTGATAGACGAAACCGATCATGGTGCGCCTTATGCGAGTGCGCTGATTGTCGGGCAGCTTCGACACCGCCGTGCCGCCGATCAGGATTTCCCCCGCCGACGGCGCTTCCAGCAGCCCCGCCATGTGCAACAGCGACGACTTGCCAGCCCCCGACTGGCCGACCAGCGCCACCACTTCGCCCGCACGCAGGCTCAGATTGATGTCGCGGAAAATCTCCAGCGTGCCCGCGCCCTCGGCATAGCGGCGCGCCACCTTGTCCAGACGCAGCACCTCACTCATAGCGCAGCGCCTCGACCGGATCGAGCCGCGCCGCCCGCCAGCTCGGATAGAGCGTCGCCAGGAAGGTTAGCACCAGCGAAACAACGACGACATAGGTGACATCCGTCGCATCCATCTCCGCCGGCATGCGCGACAGGAAATAGATGGTGGGATCGAACAGCGTCGTTCCCGTCAGATGCGACAGGAACTGGCGGATGCTTTCGATATTGGCGCAGAACAGAACCCCGATGGCGAACCCGGCCATCGTGCCCACCACCCCGATGCTGGCCCCGGCCAGGAAGAAGATGCGCATCATCGAGCCGCGCGACGCCCCCATGGTGCGCAGGATCGCGATGTCCGCCGACTTGTCCTTCACCAGCATGATCAGGCCCGAAATGATGTTCAGCGCCGCCACCGCCACGATCAGCGACAGGATCAGCGCCATGGTGACGCGCTCCACCTGCAGCGCCTCGAACAGGTTGGAGTTGAAATCCTGCCACGGCATTATCCGCACATTCTGTCCCGCCGCAGCGCGGATCGGCGCCAGAAGATTGAAGTCATTGTCGGGATTGGCGACCATCGTCTCGATGCTGTTCACCGTGTTGCCGGTGTTGAAGAACAGTTGCGCCTCCTCCAGCGGCATGAACACAAAGGCGGTGTCATAGGTCGTCATGCCGATGCGGAAGATGCCACCCACCGTATAGGTCTTGATGCGCGGCGTGGTACCGAAAGGCGTCACATCACCGCGCGGCGCGATCAGGGTGATGGACCCGCCCAGATGCAGTCCCAGCTTCTGGGCAAGCCCCGAACCGATGATGACCACGTCATTGCCTTCGAACGTGTCCAGCGCGCCGGGTGTCAGCTTGGTGGAGACGGTGGTCAGGCTTTTCAGATCGTCGCGCCGCATCCCGCGCACCAGCACGGCGGAATTGACGCCGTTCTGCGCCGCCATCACCTGCCCGTCCACCACGGGCGCGGCGCGGACCACGCCGGGCACCTTGCCGATGCGCGCCGCCACCGCGTCATAGTCGGTCAGTTGGCCCTGCACCGTCACATGGCCGTTCAGGCCCAGGATGTTCTTCAGCAGCTCCTGTCTGAATCCGTTCATCACCGACAGAACGATGATCAGTGCCGCGACCCCCACCGCGATTCCGGCCAGCGACAGGAAGGAGATGATGGAGATGAACCCCGTCTTGCGCGTTGGCCGCAGATAGCGCAGCGCGATCATCCATTCGAAAGGCGCGAAAATGGCGGGATTCCTCGATTCGGGGCCGGGACCCGCAGGGTAAGGGTCCGCGACATTGCCGTCCATCGGAAAGGCTTGCCACCCGCCCCGCCCGGCCCTATCCCCCTGCCAGCCCATGTCCGCGCCCGCCCCCGCCGCCAGCCTCGCTCCCGCCCCTCTTACGGCGATGCGGCGGCTGGAACTGATCGTCCTGTTCGGGGTGCTGACGGTCTTCACCCCCATCGCCATCGACATGTACCTGCCCGCGCTGCCCACCATCGCGCGCGAGTTCGAAGTGCCCATCGCCCAGGTCGAACATTCCCTGGCGTCCTACTTTCTGGGGATCACGGTGGGACAGGTCCTGGTAGGCCCCTTGTCCGACCGTTTCGGCCGCCGCCGCCCGCTGCTGATCGGGCTGGTGCTTTACATCCTCGGCTCCGCCGCCTGCGCCATCGCCCAGGACCCGCTGGCGCGGGATGGCGCGCGCTTCGTCCAGGCGCTGGGCGGCTGCGGCGGCACGGTGCTGGCGCGCGCCTGTGTGCGCGACATGTTCCCGCCCGAGGAAGCCAGCCGCATCTTCGCCCAGATGCTGCTGATCCTGTCGGTGTCGCCGCTGTTCGCGCCGCTGCTCGGCGGCGGGATGCTGCTCATCGCGAGCTGGCGCTGGCTGTTCTGGATTCAGGGCATCTCGGCGCTGGCCGCACTGTGCGTAGTGTTCTTCCGCCTGCCCGAAACCCATGCGGGGTCACAGCGCACCCTGCACCCCTTCGCGGTGCTGAAGGACTATATCGTCATCGCACGCGACCGCCGCTTCATCGTCTACATCCTGTCGCTCACCCTGTCGGGCTGCGGCCTGTATGTGTTCCTGACCGGCTTCCCGCATGTCGTGATCAATGTGTTCGGCATCCCCGCCGAATATTTCGGCTTCCTGTTCATGCTGAACGGCATCGGCCTAGTGATCTGGTCCCAGATCACCGCCCGGCTGCTGCGCCACCGCCCGGCAGGCAAACTGCTGACGGCGGCGCTGGGCCTGCAAGCCGCCGCCGGTGTCGGCGCGCTGGTGTTCGGCGTCACCGGCTGGGGCGGCATTTATGGGCTGGAGCCCTGGCTGTTCATCTTCTGCTCCCTGATCGGCGCCATCAACCCGACCGCCGCCGGACTGGCGCTGTCGGGCTATGGCCATGCGGCGGGCATGGCCTCGGCGCTGATGGGTCTGTTCATCTATGCGGGCGGCACCGCCGCGTCGCTGCTGATGGGCACCTTCCATCCCACGACGCCGGTGCCGATGGTCGCCCTGATGTGCATGTTCGGGGCGCTGGCCCTTTTGACCAACCTCCTCTTCCGCCCAAAACCGCACGAACAGGCGCATTTGCGCTGAGACCAACTTCCGCTATGGAAAGCGGCCAAAACACGGAGTTCCCATGCAACGCGCCCTGCCCGTAGACCGCAGCCGTTTCGCGGACTGGTACCAGGCCGTGGTGCGCGACGCCGACATGGCCGAGACCTCGCCCGTCCGCGGCGCGATGGTGATCAAGCCCTGGGGCTATGGCGTGTGGGAACAGATCCAGCAGGAGATGGACCGCCGCATCAAGGCGACGGGGCACGAGAACTGCTACTTCCCCATGTTCATCCCGCTGTCCTTCATCGCCAAGGAGGCCGAGCATGTCGAAGGCTTCGCCAAGGAAATGGCGGTCGTCACCCATCACCGGCTGAAGGCCATCGATGGCAAGCTGCAACCAGACCCGGAAGCGAAGCTGGAAGAACCGCTGGTGGTGCGCCCCACCTCCGAGACCATCATCGGCGACGCTTTCAGCCGCTGGATCAGAAGCCATCGCGACCTGCCGCTGCTGATCAACCAGTGGGCCAATGTCGTTCGCTGGGAAATGCGGCCTCGCCTGTTCCTGCGCACCACCGAATTCCTCTGGCAGGAAGGCCACACCGCCCATGCCAGCGTCGAGGACGCGGTGGTGGAAACCCGCAAGATGCTGGAGGTCTACCGCTCCTTCGCCGAAGACGTTCTGGCCATGCCGGTGATCGCGGGCGAGAAGCCGGAGAATGAACGCTTCCCCGGCGCCGTGAACACCTATTCCATCGAGGCCATGATGCAGGACGGCAAGGCGCTGCAGGCCGGCACCTCGCACTTCCTGGGCACCCATTTCGCCGAGGCGCAGAACATCAAGTTCCAGAACGACGCGGGCGAACTGGAACTGTGCAACACCACAAGCTGGGGCGTCTCCACCCGCCTGATCGGCGGCGTGATCATGACGCATGGCGATGATGACGGCCTGCGCCTGCCGCCCGCCATCGCACCGAAACAGATCGTCGTGGTGCCCATGCTGCGCGACAAGCCCGAAGACGAGGCGGTGCTGAAATATTGCGAAGTACTGGTAGAGGCGCTGAACAAATTCACCGCCTTCGGACAGCCGGTTCGCGCGCATCTCGACATCAAGAAAACCAAGTCGGCGGAAAAGCGCTGGAACTGGGTGCGCCGCGGCGCGCCCATCATCATGGAAATCGGCCCGCGCGACGCCGCGAACGGCCAGGTCACCTATATGCGTCGCGACACGTTGCGCGACGGCGACAAGGTAAAATCCATCGCCATGGCGCGGCAGGATTTCATCGAACAGGCCGTGCAGTTCCTGGCCGAAATCCAGCACGGCCTTTACGCCGAGGCCAAGGCGCGCCTCGACAACAACATCAAGCGCGACATCACCACATGGGACGGCGTGCTGTCCTATTTCGGCGAGGACGATGACGCCTTCAAAGGCTGGGTACGCGTCGCCTGGAGCAAACC
>JAFIHO010000422.1 GCA_017849395.1 Hyphomicrobiales bacterium | reverse complement strand
GCCAGGAATTGTTGCCGGCACGGGGCGGGGTGAATTTTCCGCTCAGCAAGGAAGAGATGCGCTGGCACCTCGCCTATTTCGACATCGACGCCTGACGCGGGGGGTCTTTTGACGGCGGCTTCAGCCCGCCCTCTCCGATGCGCGCGATGAAGCCGGAAAGGCCCCGCGTGTCCGTGCGCGCAAATCCCGCCTCCGTCAGCCCGCGCTTTGCGCAGTTGCTGCGATCATTTATGTCGAACGCCGCGGCGGCTACGCAGAACATATCCGCGCCGCCGGCCACGGTCTCGCCTTCCTTGCTCTGCGCCAGCAGCCAAACAGCCTGCGTCGCCAAGGGGGCGGTGATGACGCGGGCGCAGGCGCCGCCTTCGATCTTCCACCAGCCGTGACTGCTGGCCTTGTTGCCTTCCGTCCGGCCAAGTGCCACCAGCAGCAATTGTCGCGTGTCGTTGCACACGGTGTAACCCGCGGGCGCGGAGGTGCCTCGGGCCCGGGCTTCCAGCGCGTTGAAAAGTTCGGCGTTGCCCGCCTGGGGCGGCAGCCGGGCCCCCTTGCGGAATGTCGTCAGTGCAGCACCCGTCTGCGCATTGGGTTTTGCATCAATATTCCCAACACGGAATCCATTATCAGCAAGCAGTCGTTTCACGCCCGCCAGCTGCGCCGCCATCAAGCTGGGCTGTGGCGGCTTATCGTCGAAGTTCATGGTCCAGTTGCGCTTGCCGGCCGTGTCCAGCGACGCGAATGGCAGTGCGAACAGATCGTCATCGGTGCAATAGGCGCCCACCTTGCGGCGCAGCGCGAAATTGCCGTCCCTGACACAGGTCGCAACGGTTCCGCCCCACGCGCGCGACGGACCGGAATGGGCCAGGCTTGTCCGCGCATAGACCAGATAGCTGCGCGCCGTCAGCGGCTCGCCCCGCGCCACCTGGCATTCTCCCGGCGCAATGCGGGTCCAGCCGCGCGCGTCACTAACCTGACCGTCCACCGCCGCCGTTGCGGCATACAGCACATAGCTGGTCCGGTTGCATAGATTGAGTGCGGCCTGGGCGGGCGCGGCCAGCCCCGCAAGCATCAGCAATGCGAGCAGCGCCGCCCGCACCATCAGTCCGCGGTGATCAGCGTGCCCGCGCCATGCTCGGTGAACAGTTCGAGCAGCAGCACATGGGGAATGCGCCCATCCAGAATGACGGCGGCGTTCACGCCGTCCTCCACCGCATCGATGGCGGTCTGGATTTTCGGGATCATGCCGCCGGAGATGGTGCCATTGGCGATCAGATTGCGTGCCTCGGCCACCGTCAGCTTCGGAATCAGTTTCTTGTCCTGATCCAGAACGCCTTCCACATCGGTCAGCAGCATCATACGCTCGGCCTTCAGCGCGCCCGCCACCGCGCCCGCCACCGTGTCGGCATTGATGTTATAGGTCTCGCCCTTCGTGCCCACCCCGATGGGCGCGATGACCGGAATGGTCTCGGACTTCATGATGGAATGCAGCACTTCGGGATTGATGCGGTCGGGCTCGCCGACAAAGCCAAGGTCCACCGCCTGTTTCGCGCCGGTGACAGGATCGGTCTTGGTCATGGCCAGCTTGCGCGCGATCACCAGATTGCCGTCCTTGCCCGACAGGCCGATGGCGCGTCCGCCCGCGGCATTGATGCCGGTGACGATCTGCTTGTTGATGGAGCCGGTCAGAACCATCTCCACCACTTCTACCGCCGCAGCGTCGGTCACGCGCAGCCCGTCGATGAAGCTGGACTGGATGTTCAGCTTCTTCAGCATCGCGCCGATCTGCGGCCCGCCGCCATGCACCACCACCGGATCGATGCCGGTCTGCTTCATCAGGACAATGTCCTGTGCGAAATCGTCGGTGGTGCCACCGCCCGCCATGGCGTTGCCGCCATACTTCACCACGATGGTCTTCTGGTCGTATTTCAGGATATAGGGCAGGGCCTCGACCAGCACCCGCCCGGTCTGACGCCAGCGCGCCAGAGTGCGCAGATTCCTGTCTTCGGTGGTTTCTTCGGAACCGGCCATGCGGATAAGCCCTAGCGGAAAAGCCGCGCCTTATAGCGCGGGGTCGTCCTTTTCCCCAAGCCCCCATCTGTCACAGCTCGGCTCGGCTCCGCCGCGCGGGGGAAGAGAGCTGGAGCACAGTTAACGTTCAGCAATTCGGGCCAGGCTTGCCCGCAGGTACGGGATTCCTTCGCCGGACAGCGCCGAGGTCGCCTGTATCTCCGCCAGCGCCGCCACATGTTTGCCCGCCGCCGTGCTCGCCGCGTCCAGCGCGGCAGCGCGGTTCTTCGCCGCCACTTCGTCCATCTTGGTGAGCACCAGGCCATAGGACACCGCCGCCCGGTCCAGAAGGTCCATGACCTGCTCGTCCGTATCCTTCACGCCGCGCCGCGCATCGACCAGCAACGCCACGCGCCGCAGCCGCGCGCGCCCGCGCAGATAGGTGAAGATCATCTCCTGCCAGTTGGCGGCCTCGACCTTCGACACTTTGGCGAAGCCATAGCCGGGCAGATCGACCAGCATCAGCCTGCCGGACAGGTTGAAGAAATTGATCTGCCGCGTCGCGCCGGGCGTCTGCGACACCCGCGCCAGGGTCTTGCGGCCCGTCAGCGCATTGATGAGGCTGGATTTGCCCGCATTGGACCGGCCGACAAACGCCACCTCCGGCAGTCCTTCCGGCGGCAGGTTGTCGATCCGCTGCGCGCCCCAGATGAAATCGCATGGCCCCGCGAACAGCTTGCGCGCGGCTTCGATGTCCTCGTCTTCAGCGGACATGTTC
>JAFIHO010000421.1 GCA_017849395.1 Hyphomicrobiales bacterium | reverse complement strand
TTCAGATCGGCGGCGATCTTGTCGGGCCGTCCGCCGGCAAACACGATCTGCGTGCCGGTCTCGCGCGTGAACTGCGCCGCCAGCGCCTTCGCGGCCGGGGTCACCGATCCGGTGGCCAGCACCTTGATGCTGCCGGCCTGCGCGTGGGTGGCCGCGAGCAGGACGAGAAATGCGAGCAGTACGGGGCGCATGGAACTTCCCTGGCAGGGACACCGGCACGGTAAACCAATCGCCCCGATCCGCATATCCGCGAAAATTGAACCAATATTCGCATCGGTCGATAGACGCTTTGGCTTGGACCGGGGCCGGGGAAATCTTTAATTCTCCCGTCCCGGCAATAATCGAGGACAGACATGAGCAAGATGACGCCCGCCGAAATGGCCCGCAAACTGGCGAGCGGCCTTCTGTCCTTTCCGGTCACCCATTTCGACGCCGAAGGCCGCTTCGACGAGAAGTCCTATCGCGATCATTATGCCTTCCTGTCGAGCCATAAGGTTGCGGGCCTGTTCGCCGCGGGCGGTACCGGCGAGTTCTTTTCGCTGACCCCGGCGGAAGTGGAAAAAGTCGTTCGCACCGCGGTGGACGAGAACAAGGGCAGGGTGCCTCTGCTGGCGGGCGCGGGCTATGGCACGGCGCTGGCCGTGGAGATGGCGCAGTCCGCCGAGCGCGCGGGCGCTGACGGCATCCTGCTGTTCCCGCCCTATCTCATCACGCCCAACCAGGATGGCCTGGTCGCGCATGTCGATGCGGTGTGCAAGGCGGTGAAGATCGGCGTTGTGGTCTATAACCGCGATAACGCCATCCTGACCGACGAATCCGTGGCGCGGCTGTGCGAGCGCAATGCCAACCTGGTAGGCTTCAAGGACGGCGTCGGCGATGTCGAACTGATGACCCGCATTCACCAGCGCATCGGTGACCGCCTTACCTATGTCGGCGGCCTGCCGACGGCCGAGACATTCGCGCTGCCCTATCTGGAGATGGGCGTCACCACCTATTCCTCCGCGATCTTCAATTTCATGCCGGAATGGGCGCTGAAATTCTATGACGCCGTGCGCGCGCGTGATCATGCCTATATCTCGGCGGCGCTGAACGAATTCGTGCTGCCCTATATCGCGATCCGCAACGCCAATCGCGGCTATGCGGTGTCCATCGTCAAGGCGGGGCTGAAAGCCGTGGGCCGCGATCCCGGCCCGGTGCGCGCCCCCCTGACCGACCTGACCGCAGTGGAATTCGAGAAGCTGGCGGTACTGGTGGACCGCGCCCAGGCCTCGCTGGCAGCCCGCAAGGGCCCTGTTCTGGCCCATGCTGCGGGGCGGCATTAATTGATGTTTTCCGGGTATTAATCGGCCAACCGATTTCATCCGGGCATCGTTCCAGCCTAGATTTCCGGCCATGTCCATGGCCAAGACCGGTGCGCTTTTTGAATTGCGGCAGCTTCGATGCTTTGTCGCCGCAGCTGAGGAATTGCATTTCGGCCGCGCCGCCCAGCGGGTGAACATGACCCAGCCGCCCCTGTCGCGGCAGATCCAGCTGCTGGAGCGAGTGCTGGGGGTCAAGCTGCTGGATCGCACCAGCCGGGTGGTCAGGCTGACCCCGGCGGGCCGGGTGTTCCTGCTGGAAGCGCGCCGCATCCTGCGGCTGACGGAAAGCGCGGCGCTGACAACCCGGCGCACCGCATCGGGCGAGGCGGGCACCATCGCGCTGGGGTTCACCGCCGCCTCCGGCTACAGCTTCCTGCCGCGTCTAGTCAGCCTGTGCACCTCGCGCCTGCCCAATGTGAACATCACCCTCAAGGAGATGGTCACCTCCGACCAGACGGAGGCGCTGCTGACCGGGCGCATTGATGTCGGTCTGGTGCGCCCGCCTGTCGATCGGGCAGAATTTTCGAAACTGCGCATCGCCGCCGAACCGCTGGTGGCGGCGCTGCCTTCAGGTGACGCGCGACTGGCCAAAGCATCGCTGACCCTGGCTGATTTCGATCAGCAGTCCTTCATCATGTATGCGGCGGAAGGTGCGCGCTATTTCCATGACATGCTGGCGGGCCTGTTCGGCCAGCATCGCGTGATGCCGGCATATGTGCAGTATCTGGCGCAGATTCATTCCATTCTGGCTCTGGTGCATTCGGGCCTGGGCGCGGCGCTGGTGCCGGAAGCGGCGATGAGTCTGCATTTCGACGGCGTGCATTTCCGCCCGGTGATCACGAACCCGCCCCATCCGGTGGAGCTCTATCTCGTCTGGCGCAGCAACGCCGACAATCCCGCGCTGGAGCCGCTGCTCGATCTGGCCCGGCATGCCTTCGGGTCCGGTGACGATCATGCCGCGCTACCCACCGCAGAATGAATGTATCCATGTCCGCCCCGTATCAATTCATAGCGGAATTGACTTAGATATTGCCGCGCGGGGCAGCGAAGCTGCCGCGCCGGGACGCCAGAAGCCCGAACGCCATGATTGGGGAGACGCGAAGTGAAAAGCGACGGCAAGCCGACCCATATCCGCTACTGGATTCTGTTCCTGCTGTTTGTCGTCTCGACCATCAGCTATGCCGACCGCACGGTGCTGTCCATCGCCGCCCGTGACGTCGAAAAGGCGCTGGACATCGATGCGGCACAACTTGGCTATGTGTTCTCCGCTTTCGCCTGGTCCTATGCCATCGCGCAGATTCCCGGCGGCTTCCTGCTGGACCGGTTCGGCGCGCGGCTCGTTTATACGCTGGCGTTGACCCTGTGGTCCCTGTTCACCCTGTTCCAGGGCCTGTCGGGTTTCCTGGTGGGCGGTTCGGCGGTGATTTTTCTGTTCGTGATGCGCTTTATCGTGGGACTGGCATCTGCGCCCGGCGTGCCCGCCAATGCCCGCATCGTCGCCAACTGGTTTCCCACGGCCGAGCGCGGCACCGCCAGCGCCATCTTCAATTCCACCCAATATTTCGCGGTGTTCGCCTTCAACCCCATCCTGGCTTTCATCGTGCGCGACCTGGGCTGGCCCGCGGCCTTCTATTTCATGGGCGGCATCGGTCTGCTGGCGGCCCTGGTGTTCGTCCGATTCATGAACGGCCCCACCCGCCATCCCATGATCAACAAAGCCGAGTTCGATTATATCGAAAAGAATGGCGCGCTGGTTCATATCGAGGACAAGGGTGCGCCATCCAGTGCCGCCTTTAGCTGGAGCAATGTGAAACAGGTGCTGGCCAACCGGATGTTCATCGGCATCTATCTGGGCCAGTACTGCATCAATGTGCTGACCTATTTCTTCATCACCTGGTTTCCGGTCTACCTGATGCAGCAGCGGCACATGGACATTGTCCATGCCGGTATCTGGAGCGGCGTTCCCGCGCTGTTTGGCTTCATCGGCGGTGTGCTGGGCGGCATTATTTCCGATTTCCTGCTCAAGCGGACCGGATCGGTCACCTTTGCGCGCAAGACGCCGCTGCTAATCGGGATGCTGTTGGCGACCCTGATCGTCGCCTGCAACTATACCGACTCCGAGGCGATGGTGATCGTGTTCATGTCCTGCGCCTTTTTCGGCAAGGGTGTGGCGGCGCTGGGCTGGGCGGTCATTTCGGACACTTCGCCCAAGCAACTGATCGGCGTGACCGGCGGCATTTTCAACATGGCGGGCAACATCGCCGGTATCGTGACGCCGATCGTGTTCGGCTACATCGTCAAGGAAACCGGCTCCTACGATCTGGGGCTTTGGTTCGTGGGCGCGCACTGCATCCTGACCATCCTGGCCTATTTCCTTGTCACCCAGAAAATCGAGCGGCTTGAACTGAAGTCCGCGCGGTAATTTCCACGGAGTTCGACATGATTTCCTCCCGCCGCTCCTTCCTGCTGGGCACGACGGCGTTGCTGGCGTGCGGCTCTGCGCCCGCGCTGGCTGACGCCATAACCATTTCCACGCCGATGGACCCGCCCGAATGGGCGCTTCTGCAGCGCGAACTGATGTCCGCGCATACCGATGCCTGTTCGGAGTTCTTCACGCGCTATTTCAACCCCGCCAATGGCTGGCTGGAAGTCACGCCGCGCTGGGGCGGTGATGACGGCCCCGACGACGCCATCGAGATGGTCAATGACTGGCCGCACCTCTATGCGCTGGGCTGCGATGAATCGCTGAAGACCATGTACGACCGGGCCTATGAAGGCCATGTGCGCCAGTACACCGCCACCAAAACCACCGATGTTCCGTTCGGCAAGGACGGAATGTACTACAAAGAATTTCCGGTGATGATGGACTGGCAGCACAATGGCGAGGGGCTGAACGTCTTCAACCTGATGGGGCTTGGCGATCCCTATAACCGCAACTACCGCGCCCGCATGGTGCGCTTCGCCGGCTTCTATGACGGCAGCGATCCCGGTGCGCCGAACTACGATCCCAAGCTGAAGCTCATCAAAAGCATGTTCAATGGTTCGCGCGGGCCGCTGCTGCGCGAGGCGACGGCGCTGGATTGGACCGGCGATCCCATCGACATCACCCATCGTTTCCCTTCGCTGGAGCATGGCGAGAACAGCTATGAACAGATGCTGGATCATTTCCGGGGCTACGAGAAAACCCTGGGCGACTCGCCGCTCAACCTCGTGTCCACCACCCTCGGCACCAATGCCTATCTGCTGACTCACGATCCAAAGCACAAGCGATGGGTGCTGGAATATTGCGATGCCTGGATCGAACGCGCGCGCCAAAATAACGGCATCCTGCCCAGCAATGTGGGGCGCGATGGCAAGATCGGCGGCGACGCCGACGGCAAATGGTATGGCGGCACTTATGGCTGGGGTTTCTCGCCGGTGGTGCCACAGACAGGCGAACGGCAGGACCGCAACCG
>JAFIHO010000420.1 GCA_017849395.1 Hyphomicrobiales bacterium | reverse complement strand
ATCGTCGATCTGCGCCTGAATGACGATCAGGAAATGGACCTGGTCCATGCCGATATCGGCCTTCATTCCACGCCCATCATCTCGAAGGATGTGGTGATCGTGGGCGCGGCGCACGACTCCGGCAATGTCCCGCCGCATCATGTGAATGCCAAGGGTTTCGTACGCGGTTTCGATGTGCGCACCGGCAAGCGCATCTGGATCTTCCACACCATCCCGATGAAGGGCGAGTTCGGCTATGAAAGCTGGATAGTGCCCGGCCAGGCGGAGAAAGCGGGCAACGCCGGCGTCTGGGCGCAGATGTCGGTGGATGAGGAACTTGGCCTCGTCTATCTGCCGGTGGAAACGCCGACCGGCGATTACAGCGGCCAGTATCGCCATGGCGCAGGCCTGTTCGGCGAGAGCATCGTCGCGGTCGAGGTTCAGACCGGCAAGCGCCGCTGGCACTATCAGCTGGTCCATCACGGCATCTGGGACCGCGACATTCCCTGCGCCCCGGTGCTGGTGGACATTCCGGTCAATGGCCGCGTCGTGAAGGCGCTGGCCCAGCCGACCAAGCAGGCCTTCCTCTATGTGCTGGACCGCGTCACCGGCAAGCCGGTCTGGCCGATCCCCGAAGTGAAGGTGGAAAAAGGCAATGTGCCTGGCGAATGGTATGCGCCGACGCAGCCCATCCCCAGCAAGCCGCCCGGCTATGACGTGCAGGGCGTGAAGATCGACGATCTGATCGACTTCACCCCAGAACTGCGCGCCGAAGCGGTCAAGCTGGTCGCCAACTGGAAGATCGGGCCGCTGTTCACCCCGCCGGTCCTCAGCACGGCGGACGGCCCGCTGGGCACGCTGATCGCGCCCGGCATCAATGGCGGCACCAACTGGCCGGGCGGCTGCTACGACCCGGAAACCCACACCTTCTATGTCTATTCCCAGACGCAGGTCGGCTCGATCGGGATGATCAAGAATCCCGGCGAGGAAATTTCCCATTCCGACTTCGACTATCTGCGCGGCGTGTATGGCAGCGTGCCCCGGCAGAATCCGCCCTCCGGCTCCTCCGCCCGCGAAGAAGCATTCCGCGCGTCTGCGCCGGAGCGGCCGATACCGGGCGCCACGCAACGCCGTTCGGCGAACCTGACGGTGCAGGGCCTGCCATTGCTGAAACCGCCCTATGGCCGGATCACGGCCATCGACCTGTCGAAAGGCGACATCACCTGGCAGATCGCGCATGGCGAGACGCCGGACGCGATAAAAAACCATCCCGCGCTGAAAGGCCTGAAAATCCCCCGCACCGGACGGCCCGGCATCCTGGGTCCCACCGTCACCAAGTCGCTGGTGATCTGCGGCGAGAGCGGCTTTTTCACCACGCCGTCGGGCATACGCGGCGCGATGCTGCGCGCCTATGACAAGAAGACGGGCGAGGAGAAAGGCGCGGTGTTCATGCCCGCGCCGCAAAGCGGTTCACCCATGACCTATATGCTCGATGGCGTGCAATATCTGGTGGTGGCGATCGGCGGCGGAAATTACAGCGCCGAGCTTCTCGCCTTCCGCCTGCCGCGCACCTGAATCGAACGGGGAATTTCGCTGCGGCGCATCGGGAAAAACTCCCGCGAATATGGCGGCATTGCGGCTTATGATGCCAGATATTTCGCCCTTTTTCATGCACACCATCCCGCCCCGGCGCGATAGTTTTGTGCATCATCTTAGGTTCAGATTCCGAACTCCATTATCGTCAACACGCGTCAGGCCGTAACGGCCGCTGTCAGGGGAAATGCCATGAAGAACGCCACGCGCATGATGCTGCTCGCCTCGGGCGCAGCCTTGCTCGCCGCCACTGCCTTCGCCCAAAACTATCCCGATCCGCGCCCCGTCAGCGGCACACCCGTGATGGGCGACGCGGGCAACAGTACCACGGCGCCCCACCCGCTTCAGACCTACCGGCCGGTGACCGACGAAACGCTGCGCAATCCCGATCCGAATGACTGGCTGATGATGCGCGGCAATTACGAGGGCTATGGCTACAGCCCCCTCAAGCAGATCGACAAGGCCAACGTCAAAAACCTGCAACTGGTCTGGTCGCGCGGCATGGACCCGGGCATCAACCAGAACACGCCGATCATCCATGACGGCGTGATGTTCCTGGGGAATCCCAACGATGTCATCCAGGCCATCGACGCGGCCACGGGCGAAATGCTGTGGCAGTACCGACGCAACCTGCCGGATGTGAGCAAGATCTTCAGCGGCCATTGGGGCCAGCGCAAGCGCAGTGTGTTCCTGTATCAGGACAAGATCTACACCATCACGCGTGACAATTTCCTGATCGCGCTGGACGCCAAGACCGGCAAGCAATTGTGGCAGGTGGACCGGGGCGGCAACCTCTACGCCACCAACACCACCGGCCCCATCGTGGTGAATGGCGTGGTGGTGGCGGGCGCCACCTGCCAGTACGCGCCGATTGGCTGCTTCGTCACCGGCAATGACGCGGAAACCGGCAAGGAGCTGTGGCGCAATTATCTGATCCCCAAGCCGGGCGAACCGGGCAGCGAGACTTGGGGTAACCTGCCCTTCGAAAAGCGTCAGATGACCGGCGTCTGGGGACCCATCATCTATGATCCCGAACTGGACCTGATCTTCTACGGCTCCAGCGGCGTGGGCCCGGCGGCGGAAGGCCAGCGCGGCAATTACGGCGCGACACTTGCGGGCACGAACACCCGCTTCGCCGTGAAGCCCAAGACCGGCCAGATCGTCTGGCGGCACCAGGTGCTGCCGGAAGATAACTGGGACCAGGAATGCACCTTCGAGATGATGCCGATCACCACGTCTGTGAATCCCGATCCCAAGGCGCAAGGCATGATGGCGGTCGGGCGCAACGTCAAAAGCGCCAGCCGCAAGATCCTGACCGGCGTGCCCTGCAAGACGGGCATCATGTGGAGCTTCGACGCCGCCAAGGGCGACTTCCTGTGGGCCAAGCAGACGGCCGTGCAAAACCTGGTCAACGCGATCGACAACAAGGGAAAGGTCACCGTCAATCCCGAAATGATCATGACGGACATCAACAAGACCTATCCCATCTGCCCGACCCATGCCGGCGGCCGCGACTGGCCCTTCTCCGCCTATAGTCCGCAGACCAACATGTTGTACGTGCAGATCCAGAATCTCTGCACCGACATCAAGGTGCGGGCCAACAACATTCCCAGCAAACTGGTCGACGGCTACAACGTCACCGGCGTGTCGAAAATCGCGCCCGGTCATCAGGGCATCGGCCGTATCGATGCGGTATCGGTGGAAACCGGCAAGACTGTCTGGAGCTGGGAGAACAAGGCCACCAATTATGCCCCCATCCTCACGACGGGGGGTGGACTGTTGTTCAATGGCGCGCTCGACCGCTATCTGCGCGCCTTCGATCAAAAAGACGGCAAAGTGCTGTGGCAGGTCCGCCTGGGCTCGCATGTGAGCGGGGCCCCCGTGTCGTTCAGCAAGGATGGCCGGCAATATATCGCCGTCGTGGCGGGCGGCGGCTTTGGCGGCGGCATCTCTCCGCTGCGTTTCCCGGAGATCGACCAGCAAAGCGGTTCGAACATGGTCTATGTGTTCGCGCTGCCGCAGCCGTAACATCCGCAGTCATGCCCGCGAAAGCGGGCATGACAAGACGGTTCATTCCCGTCCCATCGCGAACACCGGCGAAAAACACCCCAGGATCAACCGCCGCGCATCGAAGGGTGGCTCGCCCGCATTGTCCATGCGCGCATCCTTATGCATCGCTTCTTCCGCGGCCCAGAAACTTTCCTTGTCGGGCCAGACCTGCCAGGTGAACACGATCTTCTCGCCCGGCTGCGCCGCGACGGCGCGGCGGAAATCTGTCTGCTTGCCGTCGGGCACGAAATCCTCCCAGCACTCGACGATCTCCAGACAGCCATAGTCCCGGAAAATCTTCGCGCCATTCTCGGCCCAGAGGCGATAGGCCTCCATGCGATCTTCAGGGACAGGAATCACAAGACCCGCGACATACATGGTTCAGGCTCCTTCCGACACGGCGGCGCTCTGGCGGTTTCCGCGATACTAACACCGAAGATCCGACGGCAAAGACCCGCCCGCCAACGAGACGGAAGACAGGACGTTTCACCAAAAACTAACCCTGACCGGCACGCCCGTGGTTAGCACTTCCATAACCCCGGCGTCGCTAAGGTTTTGGGAAAGCTTCCTGGGGGTGCGGGGTGAAAAAGCTCCGGTCGGTAAGCATTGTCCTGTCCGTCTGCACCGGCGTTCTGCTGGCGATGCTGGTGACGTTGTTCACCGCTGCCGCCAGTCAGCAGTTCGAAAGCCGCAAAGACGCCATCCACAAATTGTCCATCGCAAGCGTGGCCCAGCAATTCGTCCTGGCGGACGAGCATCTGCGCGATGAGCGCGGCGCCGTGGGCATGGCGCGCCGCCTGGACGGTCCCGTCGACGACGCCGGGCTGGAACAACTTGCCCGGCATCATGAGCGCAGCAAGGCGGCGCTGGCCGGGCTGGCCGCGCTCCTGAAAATCGAGACGGGGCGAGCGGCCCAGACAAAGATCCGGCAACTGGCGCACTTGCAAAAGCGCTATGAAGCCGAGCATGGCAGGATACTGGATACGCTGCGCCTGCCTCCCCGGCAGCGGCCGAAAACCCAGGCGAACATGACGGCAGCGGCCAGCGACCTGATCAACGCAGTCGAAAGCGAGATCGTCGCGCTGTCCCTGCAATTGTCCGGAATCGATTCCTTCATCGACGAGATGATGAAGGCCGGCAACATCGCCATGGCCGTGCGCCAGCAGGCCGGAGATGACCGCGCCATGATGGCGGACGCCATCCAGCGCGGCACGCCGCTGAGTGAAAAGGATCATATCCTGTTCGCGGAAATGAAGGTGGCGGCCGCCTCGCCCTGGAGCGTCATCCGGGGCGCCGCGGGCAACCCGCAGTTTCCCCCAGCCCTGCGGAACGCGGTACGGGAAGCCGACAATATCTATTTCGTCGAGCAGAAGGCCGAGCATGACGCCATTCTCAGGCGGCTGGACAGGGGGGAAGAGCATTCCCGGTCGCCCGCGGCCTGGCTGACGCAGTCGAGCCGGGCCCTGACCGCGATCACCAATGTTTCGCGCACCGCCTTCGACCTGGCCAAAGGCCATCTGCGGGAACAGGCAAGTCAGGCGGAACGGCGTTTCGCCACCGCGCTGTTCTTCCTCTTCGTCGCCATCGCCGTCGCCGCCATCGCCATCCTGCTGATTTTCAAGCGCGTGATCAGGCCGCTGCGGACCCTCACGCGCGCCATGGAGGCGGTGATCGACGGCGACATGCAGCATGTGATCCCCATGCAGGACCGGCGGGACGAATTCGGCCAGTTCGCGCGCACCATCAGCCTGTTTCGGGACGCGACGCTGGAGCGGGAAAAACTCAAATCCGAATTGCTGGAAAATCTCGCCGCCAAGGAGGCGGCGGAAGCCGCCAGCCGGGTCAAGTCCGAATTCCTCGCCAATATGAGCCACGAATTGCGCACGCCGCTGAACGCCATCATCGGCTTCTCCGACACGATGCGTTCCAGGCTGTTCGGGCCGATGCATTCCCGCTACGAGGAATATACCGGCCTTATCCATGAATCCGGCCACCACCTGTTGAGCCTGATTACCGACATCCTCGACATGTCGAAGATCGAGGCAGGCAAGTTCGTCCTGGACCCGCAGCCCATCGACCTGGCCGGGTCGGTCGAATACTGCCTGGACCTGATACGCCGCCGGGCGGAGGACAACGGCATCACGCTGGTTTCCAGCGTTCCGGCGGGACTTCCGGTCCTCATCGCCGACCCCCGCTCGGTGAAACAGATACTGCTGAACCTTCTGTCCAACGCGGTGAAATTCACTCCCGCGGGCGGGACGGTGTCGCTGCGGATCGAAGCCCTCCAGGGGAGGCTGCGCCTGACGGTGCATGACACCGGCATCGGCATCCCCCGAAACACGCTGGCGCGCATCGGCCAGGCTTTCGAACAGGCCATCACCGACCCGATGCGCGCGCGCGAGGGTTCGGGCCTGGGCCTGGCACTGGTGAAATCCCTTGCGGAGCGGCATGGCGGCCGCCTGCATATCGACAGCGAGGAAGGCTCCGGCACGACCGTGTCCGTCGAATTGCCACTGGTGTGCGGGCAGCGCATCGCCGCCTGACGGCCTTGTCCACACCCTGCGAGCTTTATTTTCCGCTGACGGTACTGGCGGTTAGGCCGCTTTCGGCGGCGAAGCCTGTCCACCTTGTCCTGCATGGGCCATCATGCGACCCATGAACGGATAGCCGCCTTCTACCGGCACAGAACCGGAGCTCCAGACCGAGGGAGGGGGTATCCGTTTTTGGTGGTTCAATTGGGCAGGCCGGCTTACCCGCCCCGATAGGCGGGCACCGCGCGGCGTGATAGCGTCCCGCCGCCGCATATTCCGCAAGAGGATCCCGCGATGAAGAAACTGCTCCCCGTCCTGGCCCTGGTCGCGCTGGCCACCCCCGCACTTCTTGCCCCTGCCTGGGCCGCCCTCAAGCCCGGCGATGCCGCGCCCGACTTCTCCGCCCGTGCCTCGCTGGCGGGCAAGGAATTCGGCTTCACCCTCAAGGACGCGCTGAAGAAGGGACCGGTGGTGGTCTATTTCTATCCATCCGCCTACACCAAGGGCTGCGATATCGAGGCCCATGCCTTTGCCGAGGCCGCGGACAAATTCGCCGCCGCCAAGACCACCATCATCGGCGTGTCCGCGGACAGCATTCAGCGGCTGAACGAATTCTCCGCCGACCCGGCCTATTGCGCGGGAAAATTCCCCGTCGCCTCCGACCAGGACCACAAGATCGCGACCTCCTACAATCTGAACATCGGCGCGGCCCGCGAGGGCGCCAAGGATGTGCGGGGCGTCGATATCGGCCATGCCTTCATCGAACGCACCACCTATGTGATCGGGGCGAACGGCAAGGTCATCGCCACCCTGTCCTCCAAGGACGACGGGCTGTCGCCGGAAGCCCATGTCGAGAAATCGCTGGAGATCGTGTCGAAGAAATAGTCCGCGCTGTTTTTTGTGCAGAAGACCCGTCCGGCACCCCGGGCGGGTCTTTCATTTCAGCGGACAATGTTCGTTGCAGTCCGGCATTACGGCCGGTTCATGTGCAACAATGGGACAAAAACCCAGCTTTCCCGCGATTTTTCCGTGGCCGAAAAGCCAACAGCCCGTTGTAATTAAACGTCTTTGCACCCCCGCAGACTCTTGCTTTATTTCAGATTGTGTCAGCCGAAGAGCTGCCGAGATAAACACTATTTGGGGTGTACTTCTTGTTCTGTCTTCGACGTGCGGTGCCGCCGCTCCTTGCCGTGATGCTGGCCGCCTCCCCCGCGCATGCGGCGGCAGGCGACGAGGTCATCTCCTTCCTGGACCGGGTCGCGAACACGGTTAAAACCCATGTCGAGGCGCTGCCGGGCCATGTCACCGACCTGCGGACGCAGCTCGGCATCGCCCACAAGCGGGCGCCCGCGCCGCAGGCCGAAGCCCCGGCAGTGGCGGAAGAGATTCCGGCAGGCATGCCGGTGACCGCCAGCCTGGTGGATACCCTGACCCCGAAAGTCTCCATCCCCGTCAAGGACATGGCATTCCAGGCGGACCTGTCCCAGTTCGCCCCCACTGCCCCTGCGGTCGTGGCCGCCCTGCCCGAACCCTCGGTCGAACGGGGCCCCCGCCGCTTCTTCTGCGCCGAATATGCCCGCATCCGTTCCGGCCTGCCGGTGTTCGGCGACGCCAAATACTGGTGGGACCGCGCCCGCAACCTGTTCGACCGCGTGGCAGAGCCGGTGACGGAATCGGTGATGGTGTTTTCGGCCAGCAAGCGCCTGAAGCGGGGCCATGTGGCGGTCGTGACGCATATTGTGTCCGCGCGTGAAATCCGCGTCGACCAAGCCAACTGGATGAACAAGGGCGAAATCGATCATTCGACCCCCGTTCTGGACGTCAGCCCCAACAATGACTGGAGCCAGGTGCGCGTCTGGAACGTGCCCTCCAAACAGTTCGGCGCGCGCGTCTACAAGATCAGCGGCTTCATCGTGAAAGCGCCGCTCCGCCAGGCTTCACGCGAATAGGTTTCCTCACCGATCCCGGACGGGGATACCATGGGGCTTGATACTGTCGAACTCGTCATGTCCTTCGAGCAGGAATTCGGCCTGTCTGAATATGCGCTTATCGGGATAAAGGCCGCTCCAAACAACATTTTCGAGCGCATTCGGGATTGCACGATAAAGATCATGAATGTGAGCCCTGAAGAAATCGGTCTCAATATGACCTTTGTCAAAGACCTAGGAATGGATTAGCGGCCCAATCGCCGCATCCACAGAATGAACCCTTGCACCCGGACAAACCCGGGCGGCTTGCTGCTAAAAAAGCTCCTGATCAGCGATTTTTCGGCAAGGCGAAAACATAGACGGCATGACCGGTGGTCGGACGATTAAGTTCGCCGGACAGCAGCATGGTGGCGCGCTGCTGCGGACTGCCACCATTATAGCCGGTGGGGATCGCCACGAACTGTTCGCCGTCCACGCTAAAGGTGGTGGGATAACCCGCCGCCGTGGTGCCCAGCCTGGTCTCCCAAAGCGTCTTGCCGGTCTTGACGTCGAAAGCGCGCACCCGGCGATCCCAGTCGCCGACAAAACCGACGCCGCCCGCTGTAGTCATAACGCTGGTCAAGAAGGAAGCACGCTGCTGGAAGGTCCAGACTGGCTTGAAGGTCTTGGCGTCATAGGCGGAAATGCGGCCGATATTGCCGTTCGTACCGGGCATCTCATAATTTCCGCCGCCACTGCCTGACATCACGCAACTCTGTGCGAGGGGCAGGATCATAAGGTCATTGTCGGGATCATAGCTGGTCGCGGGCCAGTCATGGCCTCCCTGCTGGCTGGGACAGAACGCCACCGTGTCACTGGCCGTGGCCGCGACGATATCCGGACGCAGCGTGCTGCGTCCCGTCTTGCGGTCGATCTTGGTGACTACGTTCTGGAAAACGGTGGGACGGTAATCGAGGAATTTCCCGTTGGTCCGGTCGAGCTTCCACATGATGCCCTTCTTCCCCACCGTGATGAGGGACTTCTGGGCGCCATGATCGACCAACACACGCTCATACACTTCGTCGAGATCGAGGCCGCGGTCGGGCGTATCCTGGTGATACCAAGCCAACTTTCCGGTATCGACATCGAGCGCGATGGTGGAATTAGTGTAAAGCGCGTCGCCCTTGAGCAGACCTCGGCTTTTGCCCTTGGCCTGGCCGGTGCCAAAATAGACAAGATTCAGTGCCGGATCGTAGGTGCCCGCGATCCAGGTATCCGCGCCAACCCTGTCGGCGTCTGGCAGATTGTCCCAGCTGTCACCACCAGGTGTGCCCTTGTCGGCAACGGTGAGGAACTTCCAAACCTGCACGCCGGTGTTGGCGTCATAGGCCGCGACGAAACAATGCCCTGCGACCGAGGACTCCCCGCAACGCGCGGTGCCAGTGATGAGCTTGCCTTTGGCAGCCACCATCCCGCCACTCTTGTT
>JAFIHO010000419.1 GCA_017849395.1 Hyphomicrobiales bacterium | reverse complement strand
TCGCAGGCTGGCCCGCCGCGCCGCAACCGCTGACTGTGGCGGGCTATGGCTCCGATCCCAAGATCACCACGCCCAGCGTACCTTGGCCATTAACTCTCAACCCGCACCAGCACGAGATACTGCGTATCGCCGCCGATCTGATGCTGCCGGAAGATGCGCGCTCGCCATCCGGCGGATCGCTGCCGCTGGATGCTTTCATCGACGAATGGATCAGCGCGCCTTATCCACTGCATCAGGCCGACCGGGCATTGATTTTGCCGGGCCTGCAATGGCTGGATGCCGAAACCACGCGCCGCTTCGGCGTCGATTTCACCCAGGCGGACGAGGTGCAGCACCGCGCCGTGTTCGACACCATCGCCTATCGCAGCAACCAGCAGCCGGAATTCGCGGATGCCATACGGTTCTTTGCGCGGCTGCGCACCTTGATGCTGGCGGGGTTCTATTCCCTGCCGCAAGGGATCAAAGACATCGGCTATATGGGCAATCAGCCGGTCGAAGGCGATTATCCCGGTCCCACCCAAGAGGCGACAGCGCATCTCAACGCCGCGCTGGCGAAGCTGGGTCTGAAACCGGTCACTCCGGGCTGAGTCGACGTATCCAGATATTGCGGAAGGAGACGTGGCTCTCCGCATTACCGTGATCCTGTATCGCCAGCGGCAATTCGGCGGCATGGGGCGTGTACTGTGCCACCTTGCCATGCACCGTCGCGCCGATCAGAACGGTATTGTCCTGCACCAGCACGCCGTTCAGCATCACCGTCATGCGCGCGGGTTTTGTCACCGTGCTGCCCGAAAAATGCGGCGCGCGGAAAACGATATCATAGCACTGCCATATGCCCGGCGGCCGCGTCGCATTCACCAGCGGCGGCGACTGGCTGTAGATCGAACCCGCCGTGCCGTCCGGATAGGTCTCGGTCTTATAGTTGTCCAGGATCTGCACTTCGTACAGCCCCATGGGGAATACGCCGCTGTTGCCGCGCCGCTGCGGATTGACCGGAGGATTGGGCTGCTGCGGCGTCATCCATTCCAGGTGGATTTGCACATCGCCATAAGACACTTTCGTCTTGAGAAAATTGTAGACCCGCCCGCCCGCGGTCACGACACGATTCTTCAGCGACCACTCCTCGAAATGATCGCTGGTCCATTTGTCCAGATTCTTGCCGTCGAACAGAACCTCCGCATCCGAAGGTGCGCGCGCGGAACAAGCGGTGCCGGTTTCCACATGCACTGGCTGGGGCCTGCGAATATCGGCGACATGCCACTCGGAGTTCGGCATCTTCGGCCCGGCCAGGGTCAGCTTCGCCAGTTCGGGATCGGCCAGCCATGCTGCCCAGTCCGGATGCTGCGACACCAGGCGCTGGACTTCCGCCGGATCGACGCCGGATTGTTGTGACAGCGCCGCGCCTGCCGAAAAGGACGCCGCAACAGCGATCAGTATTCTTTTTCTCATGGATTTCCTCCCCTTAACCCTAGGATAGGTTAGCCAGTCCCGATTGCTCCGAACAGGTCCGCGCATGCGGTGATCCGCATTTAGCATTCGCCGATGAACGCGCACATGCGCCTGCGACTCAGGTCCATGTGACTCTGTGATTTCATTTCGCAGTTGCGCGCCGCGCTTGAATGCGAAGCGTGCCGTGGGTTCGCTGCAAGTAACGCACAGCGTATTACGCGTAATTCCGCGCTCTACATTGATCAAGAACTGTTCAGGCAGCTGCTTTTGTGTGTCTTTTTCTACCGCACACGGCCGCTTTTTCCCGACGCGCCAAGGGTTTCGTACTATTTCGCTTGCGCGTATCGCCCAGCGCCTGCTCCCTTCCTCCGCGCCGAACAAGGGTTCCCGAGATGGAGTCCTAACGACCCAGGAGCAGTTGAGAGGCATCGGCGCAACATGATCCGGCAAAGACTGGCGTCACAGGACCGCCGGTTCGGCCCGGATCCACCGAGTTCTTGCAGAGCCATTTCGCCGGAAATGGCTTGCAGGTTTTTCCACCGGCGAGTGCCGTGGCGTCCGGGAATGAGGACACGCGGCTTGGTTCCTTAGGGGGTTCTATGAAAACGATTGCGAAATTCCTGGCGGGCACAAGCCTGCTGGCCCTGGCCGCTCCCGCGCTGGCACAGGAAGAAACAGTGACGGTATCCGCCTCGCGCATTCAGGCCGAAGGCTTTGTCGCGCCGACGCCTGTCACCGCGATCAGCCAGGACAGGCTGCAGGAACGTGCGCCGTCCAACCTTCCCGACGCCTTGAACCAGCTGCCCCAGTTCCGCGGCTCGACCAGCAACAGCCAGAGCACCACGTGGAATGCCAACTCCGCGCTCGCAGGCAACTATCTGAACCTGCGCAACATGGGCTTCACCCGGTCGCTGATCCTGCTGGATGGCGTGCGCGTTCCCGCCACGACATTTACTGGTGCGGTCGACATCAACACTCTGCCGCAGATGCTGGTGGAGCGGGTCGACGTCGTGACCGGCGGCGCCTCTGCCGCATGGGGCTCCGACGCGGTCGTCGGTGTGGTCAACTTCGTCCTGAACAAGAAGTTTGAAGGCGTGCGCACCACCGCCCAGGGCGGCATCTCCAGCCATGGCGACGGCTCCTCCTACAAGGTTACCGCCGCGGGCGGCACCTTCTTTGACGGCGGCCGGGGCCATATCGAAGGCTCGATCGAACACTACTGGGTCGACGGCAT
This sequence comes from Hyphomicrobiales bacterium, assembly GCA_017849395.1. Lineage (GTDB taxonomy): Bacteria > Pseudomonadota > Alphaproteobacteria > Micropepsales > Micropepsaceae > Rhizomicrobium. The sequence continues at coordinate 2,122 of JAFIHO010000419.1, read as the reverse complement.
CCACAACATCAACAAGCGCCAGAATGGCGGCGATCAGGTCAACAATATCGGCGGCCGCACCGTTGCCTCTCCGGCCTACACCTTCTTCAATACCCGCTACCGCCAATTGTCGAACGGTGGCACGATCTGGGCGCCGAACAATCCGGCCCTGCAATTCCAGCAGTTCCAGCCCGACGGTTCCATCAAGCCGCTGGACCGTGGCCAGGATCTGATCATTCCCGGCAAGCTCACGGCGCAAGGCGGCCCTTGGTATGTCGACCAGAACTATCAGAGCGGCGGCAGCGGCGGCTATTTCGGCGGTTCCTCGCTCACCTCGCGCCTGCGCACGGAGCAGTTCTTCCTGCGCGGTGACTATGACCTCACCGACCGTCTGCGCGTTCATGTGCAGGTCAACGGCGCGGAAGCGGCGAACAAGTATCGCATGCGCTATGACGACCGGTTCCCCGCCACTGCCAACGGTATCCGCATTCCGACGGACAATGCCTATCTGCAGCCGTCGATCGTCGCGCTGATGGGCTCGGCGACCTTCCTCGAGGTGGGCCGCACCGGAAATGACATCCCGCAATATGTCCCGCGGGCCATCACCCAGAGCGGTCAGTTCAATGCCGGTTTTGACGGTGAAGTCGGCGTGTTCGGCAATGATTGGCACTGGGCTGTCAACTATGTCTATGGCGCGGCTCTGTTCCGCACCCATGTCAACGAGACCAACAATGAGCGTTTCTATCACGCCATTGATGCGGTTCGCGTAACCAGCGCCAATGTCGGCTCATCCGGCCAGGCTCTGGGTTCGATCGTCTGCCGCGTTACCCTGACCGATCCGACCCGGCTGCCGGGCTGCGTACCGATGAATATCCTGGGCGCGGGCTCGCCCTCGGCTGCGGCGATCGCCTATACCCGTGGCGATGCGGGCTATTCGGCCTACAACTCGACCCAGATCATCCAGGGCACCGTGAGTGGAACCCTGTTCGATCTGCCAGCCGGTCCGCTGTCCTTCACGGCGGGTGGTGAAAATCGCTTCACCAGCCTGAACCAGAAGAGCAACTCCGATCCCGCCAAGGCGCCCCTGATCAACTATACCGGCAACCTGACGGTGCCCCGGAATGCTCAGGGCCAGGCGATCGCCCTGATCAGCAACTTCACCAATCTGGGCGTTGGCAAGGGTACTCAGACCGTCAACGAAGGTTTCGTGGAACTGCTGATCCCGGTGGTGAAAGACCTGCCGCTGGTCCAGAACTTCGAACTGAACCCTGCCGCTCGTTACACGGAGTATGCGACCAGCGGTGCGGTGACGACCTGGAAGATGGGCGCGAACTGGCAGGTGTATGACGATCTGCGTTTGCGTGCGACCCTGTCGCGCGACATCGCGGCGCCGACCCTGTACCAGCTCTATGCCGGTCTGCAGACCAGAACCTCCAATACTTTGGACCCGCACATTTACATCAGCTACCCGACGCAACCCGCAAACATCAACATCAACACTGTCGTGGAAGAGGGCGGTAATCCGCTGCTGACGCCGGAAAAGAGCGCGATGTGGGTGGCGGGTGCGGTCTACTCGCCGAGCTTCCTGCCGGGCTTCACCGTTTCGGCTGACTATTATCACATCAATATCAAAGACGCGATCGGCGCCAGTTCGATCCTTCAGCAGATGCTGGACTGCGAAGCCAGCAACGGCCTAGCACCGATCTGCTCCCAGACGATCCGTCCGCTGCCCTTCAGCGACAGGTCCGTCAACAACGTCCTGACCAAGTCGATCTTGAAGAACTTCAACCAGGCTCGGCAGTACGCGGAAGGTGTCGACTTCGAGATGGCCTACCGCTTCCCGGTTGCCGATATTCTTGACGGAATGGATGGTAATCTGGAACTGCATGGCTACGCCTCGCTCGCGACGGCGGCAGGTATCCAGACCACGCCCAATCTTCCGGTCCAGATCCTGAACAATGTTGGCCGCGATGCACAATTCCGCTCGCAGTTCGAGGTGATCTACTCCGACGATGTTCTGACCACCCGTATTGGCATGCGCAACACAGGTGACACGAACCGTGCTCAGATGCGTGCGCCGAACAACGGCTTCTACGCCAACTACTTCAACGAGCCCGATCGCTGGTATACGGACGTCACGGTC
>JAFIHO010000044.1 GCA_017849395.1 Hyphomicrobiales bacterium | reverse complement strand
TCCTGGCGTCCGTGGTTGCCCGGACCGAACGGGTATGGGGCACTCCAGTCAGGGGCGCATTACGCGCAACTGATTGAGTCCCCGGTTATCGGCTAACGGGGAGTGATGACATGTGGAGACTATGGACTTTGTTCGACCCGCGCCGGGCACTTGTGGCGCTGGCGGTTTTCCTGTTCACCCTGGCGTTGCTGATCCACTTCATCCTGTTGAGCACAAGCCGCTTCAACTGGATCGAAGGGCCCAGGGCAAAGACGTCTGCTCTGATATCGAGCAGCGATTTGGCCTAGGTCGCGCGGCCCGGAAGGGCCACGCGACTCCGTGGCAGACGGGTCCGGTTCTTCCGGTCCCGTCTACCACAAACAATCCGGCGGCGGACGGCCGCGGTGCGCTTTGCTCCTTCGGGGGAAACTGACATGGCCTTGCTGAGCTTCGAGAGAAAGTATCGTGTTAGAGGGGGCACGCTGCTGGGTGGAGACCTGTTCGACTACTGGATCGGTCCGTTCTATGTCGGCTTCTTCGGCATCACCACGGCGCTGTTTGCGTCCCTGGGAACGGCGCTGATATTTTATGGGGCGGCCCTTCAGGGCGTCTGGAATCCCTGGTTGATAACCATCAATCCGCCCGACGTATCCTATGGTCTGGGCATGGCGCCGATCCAGGAAGGCGGGCTTTGGCAGATCGTCACGCTCTGCGCCTTGGGCGCCTTTTTGTCCTGGGCGCTGAGGGAAGTTGAAATATGCCGCAAGCTGGGCATCGGCTATCATGTGCCCGCGGCGTTCGGCTTCGCCATCTTCGCCTATTTTACCCTGGTGGTGATACGCCCCGTTCTGCTGGGCGCCTGGGGATACGGCTTCCCTTATGGAATATTCAGCCACCTGGATTGGGTTTCCACCACGGGCTACCAGTTCGGCAATTTCCACTACAACCCCGCGCATATGATCGCGATCAGCTTCTTCTTCACCACCTGCTTTGCGCTCGCGCTGCACGGTTCGCTTATTCTTTCGGCGGCGAATCCCGCGCCGCGCTCGGAAATGAAAACGCCCGAGCATGAAGACACGTTTTTCCGGGACTTTATCGGATACTCGATCGGACCATTGGGCATCCACAGGCTGGGTCTCTTCCTCGCGCTGGCGGCGGTCCTGTTCAGCGCCGTGTGCATGGTGCTTTCCGGACCCTATTGGAGCCAGGCCTGGGACCAGTGGTGGCTTCCGCTTTGGCAGCTTGTCGATCCCGGCGGCGCGACCCCGCCGCCCTATGCCGGCCCCGGCGTTTGAGGAGAGATTTCCATGGCCCGCTACCACAACTTCGTCACCCAGGTACAAGTCCGCGCTCTTCCCGACATGGGCGTTGCCCTGCCGGCAGGCAGTTACGACCGGTCCCTGAAACCGTTCTTTCTTCATCTGCTGGGCCGCTTCGGCAATGCGCAGATCGGCCCGGTTTATCTGGGCGGTCTGGGCATTGCATCGCTGTTCTGCGGCTTCCTGGCGATCGAGATCATCGGCCTCAACATGTGGGCGTCGGTTGGTTGGGATCCGGTGAAGTTCATCGTCCATCTGCCCTGGCTGTCGCTGAAACCGCCGGGGCCGGAATATGGCCTGCAAATCCTGGTGCCGCTCAGTGAAGGCGGCTGGTGGCAGATCGCCGGCTTCTTCCTGACCAGTTCCATCCTCTTATGGTGGGCGCGCACCTATCGCAGGGCGCGGGCGCTGGGACTGGGTACCCATGTCGCCTGGGCTTTCGCATCGGCGATCTGGCTTTTCCTCGTGCTGGGCTTCATCCGTCCGGTCATGATGGGAAGCTGGAGCGAGGCGGTCCCGTTCGGCATCTTCCCGCACCTGGACTGGACCAACAATTTCTCGCTGCTGCACGGCAACCTTTTCTACAATCCATTCCATTGCCTCTCCATTGCCTTCCTCTATGGGTCGGCGCTGCTGTTCGCCATGCATGGCGCGACGATCCTCGCCGTATCGCGCTATGGCGGCGATCGCGAGCTCGACCAGATCTCCGACCGCGGCACCGCGGCTGAGCGTGCGGGCCTGTTCTGGCGCTGGACCATGGGCTTCAATGCCACCATGGAATCTATCCATCGCTGGGCCTGGTGGTTTGCGGTCCTGACGCCGCTGGCGGGCGGCATCGGTATATTGCTGACGGGCACGGTGGTCGATCAGTGGCGTGAATGGGCTGTTCTGCATCACTATGCAGTTCCCGATCAGTATATCGCGCCTCCCTTACCCGAGCCCAACAACCCTTGAAACCCTTTCGACAAAGGGCTTCGCCAGAAATGGCGAAGCCCTTTTTCATATGGCGATGAGCCGGGGTCAGGCTCCGGTGGGCAGGGGCCGGGACAGGCACAGTTCGTCCCAGCGATCCAGATAGATGCGGAACCAGGGCGCGAATTCCGATGGGCCGGTTCGCGCCGCTGTTTGCAGCGCGTTGCAGGATACAAAGCGCGCTTCCATCACTTCGTCCGGGTCCGGCGCGAGACGCAGGCTGACCCGGTCCGCCTCGGCATGAAATATCTGCACCCTTTCATGCTCGACAAGGCCTGACCCCACGGGGGCCCGGTAGGTGATGATACCGGCCGGTTTCAAGGCGATGCGGAGGCCCAGCTCCTCACGCGTGCGCCGCTCGGCGGCGTGCAGCAAGGGCTCTTTCCAATAGGGGTGGGTGCAGCAACTGTTCGCCCACTGCCCGCCGCTATGATATTTTCCGATGGCACGGCGCTGTATCAAAAGCGCTTCGCCGGAAAAAATGAAGACCGATACGGCCATGTGCAGGACGCCGCGGCGATGGGCATCCATTTTGTCCAGCGGATAAAGCGCGCCGCCATCCGTGATGGCGGTAATTCGTCCGGGTGGCATGATCGCGTTGCCCCGCCGGATATCCGAATCCGGCGATGGGTCCGCGACGCCGGACTGTGCCAGGATCACGCGGCGGTGGCGACGCGCGACAGCGCGCATTGGGACCAGATCTCGCTCAGGGCCGCCACCAGCTTCTCAATGTCGGCATCGCCATGCACGGGCGAGGGCGTCACGCGCAGCCTTTCGGTTCCACGCGGCACGGTGGGATAGTTTATCGGCTGGACATAGATGCCATGATTGTCCAGCAGCCAGTCACTGATCCATTTGCACTTCTTGGGGTCGCCGACCATCACCGGGATGATGTGGCTTGGATTTTCCAGCATGGGAATTCCAATCGCCTTGAGGCGCCGGCGTACCTTGGCAACGACCGCCTGGTGGCGTTCGCGTTCGGCCGCGCTGGTCTTCAGGTGGCGAATGCTGGCTACCGCGCCCGCCGCCACTGATGGCGGCAGGGCCGTGGTGAAGATGAAGCCGGAGGCAAAGCTGCGGACGAAGTCGCACAGATCGGTGCTGGCCGCGATATAACCGCCCATGACGCCGAACGCCTTGGCCAGGGTGCCTTCTATGACCGTCAGGCGGTGCATCAGGCCTTCACGCTCGGCAATGCCCCCGCCGCGCGGCCCGTAAAGGCCCACGGCATGGACCTCGTCCAGATAGGTCATGGCGCCATGGCGCTCCGCCACGTCGCAGATTTCGGCGATCGGCGCGATATCGCCGTCCATCGAATAGACCGACTCGAACGCGACCAGCTTGGGCCGCGCCGGATCGATCGCGTCCAGCTTGCGGTCAAGGTCCTTGGGGTCGTTATGCGCGAATCTCTGGCATTCGGCCCGGCTGTGGCGAATGCCCTCGATCATGGAAGCATGGTTGTGGGCGTCCGAAAGAACCACGCAGTTCGGCAATCTGCTCGCAAGGGTGCTCAGCGCCGCCCAGTTGGAAACATAGCCGGACGTGAACAGCAGCGCGGATTGTTTGCCGTGCAGATCGGCGAGCTCGCGCTCCAGAAGCACATGGTGATGGTTGGTGCCCGCGATATTGCGCGTGCCGCCCGCGCCCGCGCCGCAGCTGTCCAGCGCCTGGTGCATCGCGGCCAGGACATCGGGATGTTGGCCCATCCCCAGATAGTCGTTGGAGCACCAAACCGTGACATCCTGGATGTTGCCCCCATCATGACGTGTCGCGGCGGGGAAGCGGCCTGCGCGCCGTTCCAGGTCGGCAAAAACCCGGTAGCGGCCTTCCTGACGCAGCGCGTCCAGTTCCCCCGCGAAGAATGCTTGATAGTCCATGGTATGTCTCCCTCTTGCATCCGGCATTGGTCGTCAGATGCCGTGTGTGCACCTTGTTTTCATGGCACTGGTTTCTTGATCGGTTTGTCGTGACTGGCGGGCATCGCCCAACGCCACAGCATGGCATCCGGCAGCCGCACGACCATGAAGAGATGCTCCAGAATAGCCAGGGCTGTCAGAGTGCAAAGCAGGGCATAGCCGCCCGCCGCGGCGCCTTCCGCCGCTATGGACTGTTGTGCCAGAAACACTGCTGCCAAAGACGCGGCTGTCACCGAAACCGGAAAGAATGCGTTTCCCTCGCTCTTGCGGAAGTAGGATTTCAGATATCCCAGACGCGCGGGCAGGAACTCGTCCGTCAGGTTCGGAACGCCAAGGAAAATGTTCATCTTCGCGCTGATCCGCATCGCCATCAGGATCAGGAACGCCAATGTCCCGGTCTGGTTGGGCGCGCCCCAACTGATGGCTGCAAGAAGGATCGCCGCGCCCGCGATGGTGAGTTCGTGATAGAGCAGGGTTTGCAGCGCCAGCCGGAATCGCGGCCAGCCCCTGGCATTTTCCGGACACGGGGCGGTGCGGGGACCTGTGATGAAGCCCATCAGGAAGCTCATCTCGATCCAGCCCCAGATCGCCAGCGCGCAGGCGAATGCGCAATAGGCGCCGGTGATGTCGGTGTTCCAGGCGCTGCGGACAAAGCCGTAAAGGGCCGCCACGGCGATCAGCGAGGCGGCCGCGAAACTGAAGCCGAAGGTCCGACGCGGCAGTGCGCAAACGACAATTATCAGCGCGGTACTGAGCCACCAGGCGAGGATCGCAAGAACAAAGGCCATGCCGTGCTGCGCCATCGGTTCTACCAGGCCGGGGACAGGCGCACCTGCCGCGGCAATTCGCTGGCCTGGGCCGGCATCAGATAAAGAGCAGCGAAGGTCGCGCCCAGCCGGACCAGAAGTCCAGCGCGGCGGATCGCGGAAAACAGACCGCCGCGGGATTTCTCCGCCGCCATGGCATCCGCGAGCCGGCGCAGCGTCTCCATCCGCGCGCGAAAGGCGGGATTGTCCGTGTCGAGGGTCAGCGGGAACACCTGCTTGCTGATTTCGGAGCAGATACGGAACACCTGATAGTCATAGGCCGTGGGATCGAGCCCCAGCGCCGCATGGAAGGCCGGCCTTGTGTGATCGCGCACATACATGGTGGCGTAGACCGACAGCAAAAAGAACTTGATCCAAAGCCTGTTGTGCCCGCGCAGCAGCGCCGGGTCGGAACGCATCAGCAGCGCGAAGGCCTCGCCATGCCGGAACTCGTCCTGACACCAGTTCTTGAACCAGTTGAAGAGCGGATGGAAGCGCAACTCCGGATGCCGTTCGAGCTGACGGAAGATCGCGATATAGCGGGCATAGCCGATCTTCTCGGACAGGTAGACCGCATAGAAGATGAACTTCGGCTTGAAGAAGGTGTATTTCTTTGCCTTGGTCAGAAACCCCAGATCGACGCCAACGCCATAATCCTTCAGAGTCTCGTTTATAAAGCCGGCATGACGGGACTCGTCACGCGCCAGAAACTTGAACAGGGCCACAACATCCGGATTTTTCGCCCGCTTGGCGATCTCGGCATAGAGTACGCAGCCGGAAAATTCGCTGGTCAGCGAACTCACCAGAAAATCGACAAACTCCTTGCGCAGATCCTCCGGCAGATTGTCCAGCCTGTTGGGAAAAGGCTCGCTGCGTCGAAAATGATCGCGGTTGGTGTCGCTCGCCATCTCTGCCAGCAGTGCATCCCATTCCGCCCGCACCGGATCGACATCGATCCGGTCGAGCGCCGCGAAGTCGGTGGTGTAGAAGCGCGGGCTCAGCACCGTATCGCGCAGCGCCAGGCTCATGGTATCGGGCGCGGGATTCATCGCGTTCATAGCGTCCTCGCTGGCGTGAAGCTGACTTCGTACAATTCCTGCAGGGCGAAGCGCGCGGATATCCGCGTCCATGCGCGCCGCAACGCGCCCGCCCGCCTGATGGTGGCATGGCGGCGCTCCGACAGTTTCTGCCCGAAGGCAATACGGATAGGATCACCCAGAAGCTGGACTTGGTCGCCCGGTCCTATCGCGATATCGCCGTCCAGCACGAGATGGGCATGAAAGCAGTCATGCGTCTGCTCGATCTCGATGGTGCAGGGGACCGTGATGGTATGCCGGCTCACGATGCGGCACCGGTGAAGAAGCGCAGGAAAGCCGCCTTGTTGCCGACGCCGAAATCGCCCAGATTGATATGCGCGCCGGTCGCCTTGTCGGCAATGGTGATGCGATTGTCCGACCAGCGCGCCAGTTCGAACACCGGCGCCGCCTCGACACTCGCCTTTGTGCGCTCATAGGTCAGGCTGTTGAGAACCGCGCGGACAAATCCCTCGCGCTCGCCAAGCTGGGGCAATTCACGTCCGGTCACAGCGTCGAACACCCGGACATGACCGCCATAGATGCTGGCGCCATCCCCCAGGTCGATGAAACGAAGCTCCCGCGTCTCGAGCGCTGTTGCGCCACGTGCGACGTCAACCGGCGGGCGCGGCGCCAAATGCTTCTGATATTGGATAGTCCCCACGCCAACCACCGTGGTCACGACAAGCAGGGCCGCGCCGATCAAAGCCGGTTTGGGAAATGGCCGATCATCCAAAGAACTCAAGGGCTTAAATCCTTGGTGGGGGATCGAAAGGACCGATCTGCACACTGCAATGTAACATATTATGGACGTTCATAGACTGTCAAACAAAATAGACAGTAAGGTTGTCCCCAACGCAAAACGGCGCGCCCATGGGGGCGCGCCGCTTCGCGACTGGACGTGAACGCTCAGGCAGCGTGGCTGCCTGCCACCGAAAGACCGGCCAAAGCCCCATCAGCCGGGATCTGGGCTGCCCTTTGGCCGCCAAGCGCGGGCATGACAAGCCGTGCATCTGGCAGCGCTTCGGCCATCGCCCTCGCCAGAATAGCGGCGACGTCCTTAACGTGAGGCAATCCGCGCAACAAAGGTTCGGGATTGCGCAGCCGCCAAGGGCGCACATGCGGCCACAAGTTCGAATACGCCATGCGAGCAGCGCCTGTGGGCATCAGCGAGATGTCGCCCGCGCCATTGGGCGACACGCGCAGGCTTGCCGCGCCGATCACATTGAACGGAATGTTGATCGCCATCGGAAGCGCGATTCCGATGCGCATCACGACGCGCTTGCTGGTGATGGTGTAGACCGATGTGCGGGCGCACAGCCAGGCCAGCAGCGCCAGCAGACCAAGTCCTGCAAGCATGATCGGCAAAAGGGAAATGGCGGCGACAAGGGCCCCCTGGCTGTTGCCGTCCCGAACATACGCGGCCACGCGCCAGACGGCCAGCAGCAGGAAATAAAGCGCCGCCGCGCGGATATGGAAGACCCGCTTGGCGATCTCCCACGCCGATGGCGCGCCCTGCCAGAGGATTTTCTCGCCCGCGGGCGGCAATTCCGGAAGGCCGCGGATCGGCTCCACGGCATAATCGTCATGCCCGCTGCTCATATCAACGGCTCCGCTCGTGAAGGATGGGCGTAAAGGAAGCCGCCGCCGGAATAGGCGACGATCCGCTCTTCCTCATAGAAGGTGACTTGATCGGGATGGGCGATCCTTGGCACATCGGCGAATTGCGCCGCGGTGATGGCATCGACCTCGAAACGGCGGCCGACCTTGTTGATCAGCGCCATGGTGATCGGCAGCAGCACGGTCTGACCGCCGGCGTCAAGCGCGACCTCCAGATATCGGATCGTGGATTCGGCGCGGTCCACCCAGACGTCTTTTATCGTGCCCGCGCGGGCATTGTCGGCTCCGGTCACTGCCATGCCGCGCGGATCGGGGTCTTCCTTGGCGATGGCGAAGTTCGTCGCCACCCGCAGCGGCACGATCTTGGGATCGCCATGTGCGGTCAGGTCGGGAACCTTGGCGCGTTCCGCATAGGCGGCAGGACCTACGCCATCAACCAGCGGGTTGCCGGTCGGCACAAGTGGCGATCCGGGTGTAACGCTCACGCGCCGCGCCGCCAGCGGGCGCCGGTCGCGCTTGGCATTGGGAACAGTCACTTCGCCCCGGCCCTGCGGCAACTTGAAGGTCTTCGGCAGGGCCGTGAAAAGGAGGCCGCCATTGGTGCGCACTCTGCCGCTGGCATCTTCCTCCAGCGGATAACCCTCGCGGCGGTCTTCCCGGCGCAGATAAAAAATCAGGGTCAGAAAGAAGGCGAAAAACAGGAATACCGAGATGACGGCGAAGTCTATCCCATATTGCGATGCGTACATGACGTCCCTCCGCGAAGCCTCAGGTTGGAAATTGCGCCAAGTCGAACTTCTCGGCCGGCAAGTGATCGTGACGGGTGCTGTGGCGTGCGAGCGGGCCAATGGCAGCCAGGCTGGCGAACAGCAAAAGGATTTCCAGATAATAGACGGCGCCATAGCCTGTCGCGTGGCTCATCAGCGTGGAGCCCAGGCGACCCTGCAAGGCAAGATTTGAAATAATGTCGCGCGTAATGCCGGCGATACCGATGGCAAGGCCCGCTCCTGTCGCCTGCACGGCGCCCCAGGCGCCCAGCGCCAGACCGTTGCGGCCATTGTCGAGCGCCATGGCGGCGGTGAGCGTGCCCACCGAGAACATGCCCATGCCAAAGCCGATCAGGAAAGCGCCGGCGCGGAACAGCATTGGCGATTCCAGGGGGGCGGCCATCAGCACGAACGTAAAGGCCGGAAGCCCCGCCAGCACGCCATAGGCCGCGAGGCGGCAGGCATCCTGGCCCCGCATCAGCGCCCGTGCCGCGATCCCGAACGCGGTCAGCGAGCCGATCGCCATCAGGGCGGTCAATATCGTTGTTTGCGCAACGGGCAGATGCAGGATCTCGCCGCCATAGGGCTCCAGCAGCGTGTCCTGCATGGCGAAGGCGACCGTCCCCAAACCGACCGCCACCAGGAAGCGCCTGGCATTGGGAAGGTCCGAGAATTTCCACCAGGACCGCAGGAAGTCCGGTGCCTCGCCATCCCTGGCCGCAGTTGCCGCCGGATCGCGCGCTTCCTGTTTCCACAGCGCCACGACATTGAGTATCATGGTCAAAAGGGCCGCGCCCTGGACCACCTGGATCAGCCGCAGCGGCGTGAATTTGTCCAGCAGCAACCCGAACGCGAACCCGCTGACCACCATGCCGACCAGCAGCATCGAATACATCAACGCCACCACGCGGGGACGAACAGCGTCCGACGCCAGATCGGTCGCCAGCGCCAGGCCCGCGGTCTGGGTTGTCTGCACGCCCGCGCCGATCATCAGGAAGGCGAGCGCGGCAGCTACCTGACCAACAAAGACGGGCGCGTGATTGTCGCCGGAAAGGACCAGAAGCGCGAAGGGCATGAAGGCAAGCCCGCCGAACTGGATCAGGGTGCCGAACCATATATA
>JAFIHO010000418.1 GCA_017849395.1 Hyphomicrobiales bacterium | reverse complement strand
GCGGCAAATATGTCGGCCGCCGCTATGCCACCGATACCAATGATTATCGCATCCCGACCTATTTCACGGCCAATGCGGACATCACCTACGATCTGGGCCAGCTTGGCTGGGAGGGGGCGTATATCAAGTTCAATGCGATGAACCTGTTCGACGAGAAATATTTCTCCAGCGTCCAGACCACGCGGCCCTGTTTCACGCCGCGTGCCGCCAGTTCGGTGTCGGGCTGCACCAGCTATCCCGCGCTGGTGGTGGGCTTCCCGCAAACCTTCGACGTGACGCTGCGCACGGTGTTCTAAGAAGTGAACGGTGTTCGGAGTGGGACTGGCCCTTGTGGCTGGCCCTTTTTTTGGGGAGGCGCGTCAAGACCGCTTGCAAATAACTGACCGGTCGGTTATTTACGCGACGATGAGGCCCCAACGCTGGCAACGCCGAAAGGACGAACGCGCTCCGGAAATTCTGGGCGCGGCGCTGACCTGTTTCGCGGAGAAGGGCTTCGCGGCGACGCGCATGGACGACATTGCCCGCCGTGCGGGCATCACCAAGGGCACGATCTATCTCTATTTCGAAAGCAAGGAAGCGGTGTTCCAGGCGCTGGCCCGCCAGGAAGTCGCCGAACGCATCGCCGAGATCACCGCGATGGTCGTTGCCTTTGAGGGCCCCACGCCCGATCTGCTGCGCATGGTTCTGACCGCCGGTGGCACCATGGCGCGCACCAGCGATGCGGCGGTGTTGCCAAAGGTGCTTATGGCGGAGTCCGGTACCTTTCCCGAACTGGCCGAATTCTGGCGGCGCGAGATCATCGATCCCGGTCTGGGCGTGTTCGCCCGCATCATCGCGCGCGGCCAGGCGCGCGGCGAATTCCGCGACATGTCCCCACAGCATGGGGCGCGCCTGTGCGTCGCGCCGATGATGATCATCATGTTCTGGCGCACCGTGTTCGGAAAATTCGACGACCAGCCTTACGACTATCAGGGCCTGGTCGATGCCCATATCGAAACGCTGCTGCGCGGCCTGTCTGCGGAAAATCCAAAACCATGAAGAAGCTTCTCCTGCTGATGCCGCTGCTGCTGGCGGCCTGCAACCGGCAGCCCGTCAACGATGCCTGGCTTGGCTATGGCGAGGGCGATGCCGCCTTCATCGCCGCGCCGCAGGCGGGGTGGGTCACACAGATGAAAGTGGAGCGCGGCCAGACCGTCCATCGCGGCGATCTGCTGTTCGCGCTGGACGATACCCAGCAACAGGCCAGCCGTGGCCAGGCCAGCGCCACGCTTGTCGCCGCCCGCGCCTCGCTGAAGCAGGAACTGTCGAACCTTGAATATGCGCGCATCGCGTTGACCCGCCAGGACAGGCTGGCCATATCGGGTGCGGGCACGCCCGCTCAGCTTGACCAGGCGCGCACCGCCTTCACGCAGTCGCAGGCGAGGGTAAGCCAGCTTCAGGCGCAGATCGCGCAGATGGAAGCCTCGCTGACCGGCGCATCCTATGGCCTGTCGCAGCGCCAGATCGTGGCCCAGACGGACGGCCCGGTGCAGGACATCTATTTCCGCCCCGGCGAATTCGTGCCCGCCGCCACGCCGGTCGTTTCGCTGCTGCCGCCCGCCAATATCTATGTCCGGTTCTTCGTGCCCGAAAGCCAGTTGCCGAAGGTGAAGCTGGGCCAGAAGGTGCGCATCACCTGTGACGGCTGCAAGCCGCTCACCGCGTCCATAACCTTCATCGCCGCGCGGGCGGAATTCACGCCGCCGGTGATTTTCAGCGTCGGCAACCGCGAGAAGCTGGTGTTCAAACTGGAGGCCCGCGCTCCCGGTGGCCTGGACATCCATCCCGGCCAGCCGGTCGATGTGCGTCCGCTTTAAGGTAATGCCATGAGCGGCCTTGCCATCGATGTGAAAGGCCTCACCAAGCGGTTCGGCGCCAAGCTGGCGGTGGATCACATCGATATCGCCGTGCCCGAAGGCCAGGTATGGGGATTCCTTGGTCCCAACGGTTCAGGAAAGACGACCACGATCCGCATGTTGTGCGGATTGCTGAATGCCGATGACGGGCAGGGCACCTGCCTGGGGCTGGACTTCCGTACCCAGTCGGACGCGATCAAGCGCCAGGTCGGCTACATGACCCAGAAATTCAGTTTCTGGGAGGATCTGTCGATCCGGGAGAATCTGGAATTCGTCGCGCGCGTCTATGGCGTCAGGAATGGCCGCCGCAGGGTCGATGACACGCTGGAACGGCTGGGGCTTACCGCCCGCCAGCGCCAGTTGGCGGGTCAGCTTTCCGGCGGCTGGAAACAGCGCATGGCGCTGGCTGCCTGCATGTTGCACGACCCGAAGCTGCTGCTGCTGGATGAGCCCACGGCGGGCGTCGATCCCAAGGCGCGGCGCGATTTCTGGGAGGAGATCCATGCCCTGAGCGCCGAGGGTCTCACCGTGCTGGTCTCGACCCACTATATGGACGAAGCCGAACGCTGCGACCGCATCGTCTATATCCTGAACGGCAAGCTGGTGGCGAGCGGTTCGGTTTCCGAAGTGATCGAACAGTCCGGCCTGTCCACCTTCGTGCTGGAAGGGCAGGATGTGCGCCATCTGTCCGAAGAATTGCGGGGCCAGCCCGGCGTCGATTATGTCGGCTTCTTCGGCGCGGCGCTCCATGTCAGCGGCCATGACCGCGCGGCCCTGGAACAGACGCTGGCGGGTTTCCGCGGCCGGCCCGGCGTTGCGCTCAATGAAGCCCAGCCGAGCCTGGAAGATGTTTTCATCGACCTTCAGGGGAAGGCGCGATGATCGCTTCCCTGCGCCGCGTGTTTGCCATTCTGTGGAAAGAGCTGCTCCAGATGCGGCGCGACCGCATCACCATCGGCCTGATCGTGGGCATCCCGTTGATGCAGCTGTTCGTGTTCGGCTTCGCGATCAACCTGAACCCGAAGAACCTGCCTGCCGTCATCGCCGTGGCCGATCCGGGGCCTCTCGCGCGTTCGGTGGTCGCGGCGCTTCACAATTCCAGTTATTTCCAGATCGTGGATCAGACAAACGATCCCGCCGCCGCCCGCCGCATGTTGCAGGAAGGCAAGGCGGTGTTCGTGATCGAAATCCCGCCCAATTTCACGCGCGACATCGTGCGGGGGGCGCGGCCGGACCTTTTGATCGAATCCGACGCCACCGACCCCGCCGCCGGTTCCTATGCGCTGGCGGCCTTCAACGGTCTTGCCGCGACTGCGCTGCGCGACGACCTGGTTGGGCCATTGGCGGCGCGGGCCCAGGGGCCGCCGCCGTTCAACACCGTCTCGCACATGCTCTACAATCCGGAATCCATCACCCAGTACAATAGCGGCCCGGGTCTTTTGGCGGTGATCCTCACCATGTCGATGGTGCTGATGACATGCCTTGCGCTGACGCGGGAGCGCGAGCGCGGCACCTATGAGAATCTGCTGGCCATGCCCGCCACGCCGCTGGAAATCATGATGGGCAAGATCGCGCCCAACATCCTGGTCGGCGCGGTGCAAAGCGTCATCATCCTTGCGGTGGCGCGCTATGTGTTCCATGTGCCGATGATCGGCTCGCTGACCCTGCTGGCCGGGGCGCTGGCGGTCTATATCGTCGCCAATCTGGCGGTCGGGTACACCTTCTCCACCATCGCCCAGAACCAGCTCCAGGCGATGCAGATGACCATGTTCTTCGTGCTGCCCGCGATCCTGCTGTCGGGCTTCGCCTTTCCCTTCATGGGCATGCCGGTCTGGGCGCAATGGCTAGGCGAGGCGCTGCCCGCCACCCATTTCTTGCGCATCGTGAGAGGCATTCTGCTGAAGAATAACGGGTTGCCGGAAATCCTGCCCGACTTGTGGGCCCTGTTCCTGTTCATCGGCGTGGTCGGAACCATCGCCCTGCTGCGCTTCCGCCGCACGCTGGATTAACCCGCCAAAGCCGCGATAGGCTGGGCCATGGTCGTGACCTTGTCCGATTCTCACTCCTGCGCAGAGATGGCCAACCATCCATGAGTGGATTTCCTGTCGCCGTGCTGGGAGCGTCCGGGCTGATCGGCCAGGAGGTTGCGCGCCACCTGGCGGATGAGGGGTTCGCGGTGATGCCCGTGGCGCGCCGCTTCACCCCCGCCCAGAAGGCGGTGCTGGGCGAGCGCATCGCCGAATGTCCGATCGTCACCATGGACGAGGGCGCGCTGCAATTGCTGCTGGGCACGTCGCTGGTCGTGGTCAACTGTCTGGGCGTGCTGCAGGACGATGCGGAGCGTGTGCATCGCCAGTTCGTAGAGCGCCTGCTGCGCGCCATGCCGGAGGATTGCCTGCTGATACATCTGTCCATTCCGGGCGAGGCGTCGCGCGATGGCACCCAATACAGCCGTTCCAAACGCGAGGCGGAAAGCCTGATCGCCGCCTCCGGCAAGGCGCATGTGATCCTGCGTCCGGGCTTTGTCGTCGCGCCCGCCGCGTTTGGCGGCAGCGCGCTGGTGCGGGCGCTGGCGGCCCTGCCCATCGGCCTGGCGAGGCGCGAGGCCGAAGTCCCGTTCGCCGCCATTGGCGTTTCCGATCTCGCGGCCACCGTGACCTGGCTGGTGCGGCGCCGCCGCGCGGGCATCCGCCAGTTCGCTTCCAGCTGGGACGTGATGGAGCGCGCGCCAAGCAACATGGGCGAGGTGGTGGCGCTGTTCCGAAAACGCTTCGGCGGTCCCGAGCCCTGGATCGTGTTCCCCTCCTGGCTGCTGGACTTGGCGGCGGCGGGCGGCGACCTGGCGGCGCGGCTGGGGTGGCGGCCTCCGGTCTGCCGCACATCGGTCACGGAACTGCGACGCGGCGTGGCCGGCGATCCCGGTCCGTGGATCGCCGCGACGGGCATTGAGCCCGCGCCGCTGGAGACGGTTCTGGCGCGATTGCCCGCCACGGTTCAGGAGGGCTGGTTCGCGCGCCTGTTCCTGCTCAAGCCGCTTATTCTTCTCGCGCTGGTGCTGTTCTGGATTGCGTCGGGCGTCATCGCACTGACCGCGGGGTTCGATGCGGCCGTCGCGCTTGTCACGGCCCATGATGTGCCGCCGGTTCTGGCGCGGGTGTTCATCGTTGCCAGCAGTCTGCTCGACATCGGCGTGGGCCTGCTGATCGCGCGGCGCGCCACCTGCCGCACGGGACTCATCACCGGCATTGTCGTGGCGCTCGGCTATATGGCGGGCTGCGCGTTGCTGATGCCGGAATTGTGGGGCGAGCCGCTGGGCGCGCTGGTCAAGACCGGCCCCGCCATCGTGCTGATGCTGGTGGCGCTGGCGATGCTCGAAGACCGCCGATGAAGATTCTGCTTCGCATTGCGGGGCTGTGCGCCGTCATGCTGGCTGTCGGGGGGCAGGCCAAACCGGATCGCGAGTTCAAGGAATGTCCCGAATGTCCGCAGATGGTGGGTATTCCGGCCGGGAAATTCCTGATGGGCAGTCCGGCGCATGAAGCGGGCCGTTTTGATTCCGAGGGGCCGCAACATGCGGTGACGATCCGCGCCTTCGCGCTGGCGAAATACCCCGTCACCAGCGACGAGTTTCTC
This sequence comes from Hyphomicrobiales bacterium, assembly GCA_017849395.1. Taxonomy (GTDB): domain Bacteria; phylum Pseudomonadota; class Alphaproteobacteria; order Micropepsales; family Micropepsaceae; genus Rhizomicrobium. The sequence continues at coordinate 3,348 of JAFIHO010000418.1, read as the reverse complement.
GCCTTCCTGCGCGCCACCGGCTACCAGCCCGAACCCTGCAATCCGCTGCTGCTGCTGGGATGGAAATCGCCGGGCCGCGGTTACGCCTATCCGCCCGCCGAGGTCGAGCCGCCGCGCTGGCCTGCCGTGTGCCTGGGCTGGAAGGACGCGCAGGCCTATATCGCATGGATCAACAAACGGGCGCGGGCCGCGCGGCCCGATCTGTTGTCGCGCAAGGATGGCCCTTACCGCCTGCCCAGCGAGGCGGAGTGGGAATAGACCGCACGCGCGGGCACCAACACGGCGCGCTGGTGGGGCGACGAGATCGGCAAGGCCAACGCCAACTGCAATGGCTGCGGCAGCCAGTGGGATAACAGGCTGTTCGCGCCGATAGGCTCCTTCGCGGTCAATGCGTTCGGCATTTCCGACATGCTGGGCAATGCGTGGGAATGGACACAAGATTGCTGGCATCCCAGTTATGTGAATGCGCCTGCCGATGGCAGCGCCTGGATGGATTCTTTTTGCACAAAGCATGCGGTGCGCGGCGGCGCCTGGAACAACGTGCCCATCTTCATCCGCGCCGCCGTCCGCAACGGCGCGGCGGATGGACAGGATTATGATTATTCGACTCTGACGGGATTTCGGCTGGCAAGAGATTTGCCATGATCTCCCCCCACCCGTTATGCGCTTCGCGCAACGGGGGAGGGGAGCCGGTATGTGCTGCGATCAACGCAACACGGCTTTCGGATCGAGATCGATCGTCAGCACCTGCACTCGCGCATGGTTGCCCGGCGGCATCTCGATAGGTGAGGCCAGCATCGCGGCATTGCGCGCCGATAGCGCCATGTTGCGGAACGGCTTGTCGGTGGCGAAGCGTTTCTGGTCGATGATTTCCACGTCGTCGATGATGCCCGTGTTGAACAGCTTCAACCGCACCAGCACCGGCATGTCGTAAGCGCCGGGGATGGACAGGTCCGGCCACCAGCGCCGCAGGATTTGCGCCCGCACGAAATCCTTCAGCGAATAGCTGCCCGCGCCGCGTCCGCTGCCGCCCGGGCCGTCATTGTCGGCGCGGGGCAGGGCGCTGTCCGGTTGGCGCATCAGCGCCAGCGCCTGAAGCCGCGCCGTCAGTTCGTCCACCGGCGGCTTCACGCTGTCCGGCCTTGTGCCTTGCGGAACCGGCGCGCTGTCCTGGCGCTGCTGCGCCTCCGCCCGGGCGGGGGCGGCTTCGGATGCTGATGGTCCGGGGGCGGTGGTCTGCTGACTCACTACAAGGTCCACGGGCAGGAAGCGGAACGGGGTCTGCGGCAGCGTGGGCCGCTGCGCCAGGTACCAGAGCGCGGCCAGCAGCAGCAGGATATGCAGCGCCAGCGACAGGGCCATGCCGCCCCATTCCTCCCGCAGGCGGGTTCTGAACTCGGTCAGGGTGACGCCGCGTTCCCACATGGCTTCATCTTATATCAGGGGTTCCGGCCCAAGCTCATTACAGTTCCGGAATTGCCCCCGCATTCCGCCTGCGCTACAGGGAGCCATGAAAATAAAGCTCTACCAGAACGACCTGCCCGCGGGCCTGGACCTTGGTCCCATCGTTGCCATCGACACCGAGACGCTGGGCCTCAACCCGTTCCGCGACCGGCTTTGCCTGGCGCAACTGTCGTCGGGCGACGGGGTGTGCCACGCGGTGCAGTTCGCGGCGGACAGTTATGACGCCCCGAACCTGAAGCGCATGCTGGCTGATCCGAAGACCGTCAAGCTGTTTCATTTCGCGCGCTTCGACATCGCCATGTTCCGCCGCTGGCTGAAGGTGGATTGCAAGCCCGTCTATTGCACCAAGATCGCCTCCAAGCTGGTGCGCACCTATACCGACAAGCATGGCCTTAAGGATCTGGTGCGCGAGTTGCTGAAGGTCGAGCTGTCCAAGGAGCAGCAGAGCTCGGACTGGGGCGCGAAGGATCTCAGCGAGCAGCAGCTTTCCTATGCCGCCAATGATGTCGCCTATCTTCATCAGCTGAAGACCGCGCTGGACGTGATGCTGGCGCGCGAGGGCCGCACCCATCTGGCCCAGGCCTGCTTCGATTTCCTACCCACCCGCGCCGAACTCGATCTGGCGGGCTGGGACGAAATCGACATTTTCGCGCATTGACCGTCCGGGCCATGCGCACGTCCTGATAATCAGGGCGGCGCGGCGATCCCGGCGACAGGCTGTTCGGACTTCCTGCCGCCCAGCGTCTTGCCGAACCGGATTCCCGGCAATTCGACGAAACGATAGGTGAGGGCGGAAAGGCCCAGAGTCACCATCACCGTGCCCGGCAGCGCCATCGCCAGAAAGGCGCCGCGTGTCAGGCCGGGAACATTGGCCTCGATCCGGCCCATCACCACATACAATACCGGCATATGCCACAGATAGACGGAGTAGGAGACCTGCCCCAGCCATTTCAGGGCCGGGCGGCTCAGCGTCCAGTCCACCGCGCCGGTCAGGCCGCGCTCATCGCTCCGGCGGAATGTGATGGTGGCCAGCACGATCGCCCAGACCGCGAAATGCCAGGGTATCCTGAAAAAGAAATACGCCATCGCCGCGCCCGCAATGGCGGCCATGTCGGCGGCCTGTGCCGGGACCGGCCCCATGCGCCGCCCGAGCTTGAACACATAGTAGGAGACGATGCCGATCAGGAAATAACCGAACTGGTTTCCGATGAAGCCTTCCGCCGGATAGTTGAGGTGCCGCAGCCCGATGAAGGCGCACGCCGTGACGCTCAACGCCATCCATCGCCCCGCCCGGATCATCTGGAACAGAACGGGCGCCAGCAGATAGAACTGCCATTCCAGCGAAATGCTCCAGGCCGGGCCCAGGATCGCATAGTCCGAAAAGCGCAGGATGGTGTTGGGTACCAGCCCCTGCAACAGGCTCAGATGGACGATGAAGTGGGGCCACAGATGCCGGATGCTTTCCTGCTTGGTTGCGATTTTGGTGAGGATGCCCTGATCCTGCCACGGGAGCGCCCGCAAGGCGTGCAACTGAACCGGCAGCATTAGTGTCGAGACGGTCAGCACAAGGAAATAGACCGGCGCCAGCCGCATGAACCGGCGGCCGACAAACGCCCCGTAAGGCAGATCGGAATGATCCAGCAGATAGAAGATGACGAAGCCGCTGAGGATGATGAAAAGCCGCAAGCCCAGGACGGGCTGGTACAGCAGGCCCAGATGCACCCCCGTTACCTGGGCGTCCGCATAGGCAACTCCCAGGACATGGCCGACGAGAACCCATAAGGCCAAAAGCCCACGCAGGGACTCGAGTGCGGCGAGCCGGTTCATGATTCCTCCCTGCCCCCGGGTATAGGGCGGGAACTCTTTCAATCTTTGCACTCATCG
>JAFIHO010000417.1 GCA_017849395.1 Hyphomicrobiales bacterium | reverse complement strand
TATGAGGCGGTTATCCATGCGGTGCGCCAGACCACGCCCTGCGTGATCCTGGACCTGCCGCATGGCTGGTCGCCCTGGATCAGGAACTGCCTGCTGACCGCCGACGACATCGTGGTCGTGGCGACCCCGGACCTCACCAGCTTGCGCAACGCCAAGAACATCGTCGATCTGATCAAGGCGGCGCGGCCCAACGATTCCCATCCGCGCCTGGTCATCAACCAGGTCGGCATTCCCAAGCGCCCGGAAATCCCCTCCAAGGATTTCGCCGAGACCATGGGCGCCGACCCGGCGGCCATCGTGCCCTTCGACCCGGCCATGTTCGGCCAGGCCGCCAACAACGGCCAGATGCTGACCGAGGTCGCGCCCAAGGCGCCGGTGACGGACGGCGTGCGGCGGCTGGCGCGCGTCATCACGGGCCGTGCGCCCGCCGAACCGGTCAAGCAACAGGCCCCGCTGCTGTCCTTCTTCAGCAAGGCCAAGAAGCAGGCGTAATCTTGAATGTTCGGCAAGCGCAGCGCGTCTGAACCGGCTGTCGTGAAACAGCCGGCGGCTCCCCGGGCCGCCGACGCGTCGCCGCGCATCGCCTCCGCGATTCCCGCCATGCAGGCGCCATCGCCCAAGGTGGTGGAGCAGCAGCAGAAGGCCAAGGAAGCGGCGGCCGTCTGGGCGGCGGACACGCGCTCCGAAGAGTATTACAATACCAAGGCGACGATCTTCAACGCGTTGATCGACACCATCGATCTGGCGCAGCTCGCGCAGCTGGAGCCCGCGGCGGCGCGCGAGGAAATCCGCGACATCGTCAACGAGATCATCTCCATCAAGGCGGTGGTCATGTCCATCGCGGAGCAGGAACATTTGCTCCAGGACATCTGCAACGACGTTCTGGGCTATGGCCCGCTGGAGCCGCTGCTGGCCCGCGACGACATCGCCGACATCATGGTCAATGGCGCCAGCCGCGTCTTCATCGAAGTGGCGGGCAAGGTCCAGCTCACCAATATACGCTTCCGCGACAATGCGCAGCTGATGAACATCTGCCAGCGCATCGTCAGCCAGGTCGGCCGCCGCGTCGATGAAAGCTCGCCCATATGCGACGCGCGCCTCCTGGACGGCTCCCGCGTCAACGTGATCGCCCCGCCCCTGGCGCTGGACGGTCCCACCCTCACCATCCGTAAGTTCAAGAAAGACAAGCTGAAGCTGGACGACCTGGTCAGGTTCGGCTCCATCAGCCCGGACGCCGCGCGCGTCCTGCAGGTCATCGGCCGCTGCCGCTGCAACATCCTGATCTCCGGCGGTACCGGCTCGGGCAAGACCACGCTGCTGAATTGCATGACCGCCTATATCGAGGAGGATGAGCGCGTCATCACCTGCGAAGACGCCGCCGAACTCCAGTTGCAGCAGCCCCATGTCGTCCGGCTGGAAACCCGGCCGCCCAACCTGGAAGGCCAGGGCCAGATCACCATGCGCGATCTCATCAAGAACTGTCTGCGTATGCGTCCCGAACGCATCATCGTGGGCGAAGTGCGCGGACCCGAAGCCTTCGACCTGCTGCAGGCCATGAACACCGGCCATGACGGCTCGATGGGCACGCTGCACGCCAACTCCCCGCGCGAAGCGATGGGCCGTCTGGAATCCATGATCACCATGGGCGGCTATGCCCTTCCCATGAAGACCATCCGCGAGATGATCGTCGGCTCCATCGACGTCATCATCCAGGCCGAGCGCATGCGCGACGGTTCACGCCGCATCACCAAGATCACCGAGGTGATCGGCACCGAAGGCGATGTCGTCATCACCCAGGATCTGGTCTCCTATGAAATCCAGGGCGAGGACGAGACGGGCCGCCTGCGCGGCCGCCATGTCGGCTCGGGCATCGTGCGGCCGCATTTCTGGGAACGCGCCCGCTATTACAATCTGGAGCGCGAACTCGCCGACGCGCTGGACAAGGTGAACGCATGATGATCGCGGCCGCTTTGCTGTTCGTTCTGGCTCTCGGCGGGGCCGGCTTCGTGCTGGTCAGCGGCGATCCGGCCACCCGCAAGCGCGTCAATTCCGTCGCCAAGGCGGGCGGCGGCGGCCGCGGCGGCCGCAGCGCCGAACAGACCGCGGCGGCGCGGCGCAAGAATGTCGCCTCGATGCTCAAGGATATCGAGAAGAACCAGGCCGCCAAGAAGGAAAAGCCCACCCTGCGGCGCCGCCTGGAACAGGCCGGTTTCCCCAAGGCCAATCCGATGACCTTCTGGATGATCTCCGGCGGGCTGGGCGCGGTGACGGCGCTGGCCTGCCTGTTGATGGGCCAGAGTCTGCTGGTCACGGTGATGGGGAGCTTCGCGATGGGCTTCGGCCTTCCGCGCTGGGTGCTGGGGTTCCTCACCGCCCGCCGCCGCAAGAAATTCACCAGCGAATTCGCCAACGCCATCGACGTGATCGTGCGCTCGGTCAAATCGGGCCTGCCCACCAACGAGGCGCTGAAGATCGTGGCCAGCGAATCCCCGGACCCCGTGGGCTCGGAATTCCGCACCCTGATCGAAGGCCTGAAGGTCGGCGTCACCCTGGATCAGGGTCTGAAGCGCATGTACGACTCGATGCCGACCGCCGAAGTCGGCTTCTTCTCCATCGTGATGGCGATCCAGTCCAAGTCGGGCGGCAATCTGTCGGAAGCCCTGTCCAACCTGTCCGGCGTGCTGCGCGACAGAAAGCGCCTGGAAGGCAAGATCAAGGCGATGTCGTCGGAAGCCAAGGCCTCGGCGGGCATCATCGGCTCGCTGCCTCCCGCCGTGATGGGCATCGTCTATGTCACCACCCCCGCCTATATCTCCCTGCTGTTCACCGAACGCGCCGGTAATTTGATGCTGGCGGGCTGCGCCATCTGGATGGGCACCGGCATCGCGGTGATGCGCAAGATGATCAATTTCAAGCATTAGGAGGCGCGGAGATCATGGGCGTAGGCGTCCTCAACATCCTGTTCGACAAAAGCTTCCTGGCGACGCTGTTCGTCGGCATCGCGGCCTTCGCCACCGTGCTGACGCTCGGCCTGCCGATGCTGGAGCGCAACGGCCTCAACGACCGCCTCAAATCCGTGGCGGCGCGGCGCGAGGAATTGCGTGCCCGCCATCATGCCGCCCTCAATGCCAAGAAGGGCAGCCTGCGGGTCGAACCCACAAGCTACATGAAGGCGACGCTGGAACGATTCCGGCTGGGCAACCTGCTGGAAAGCGAAAACACCAAGGAACGGCTCGCCGCCGCGGGCTATCGCGGCCAGGCGCCGCTGATCGCCTTCATGTTCTTCCGCTTCGTGATGCCCTTCGTGGCGTTCGCGGGCACGCTCTTCTACCTGTTCGTGATGACCCATTTCCAATGGACCCCGCTGCAAAAGGTCCTGGCGGCGGTGGGCGGCGGCTTTGTCGGCTTCTATCTGCCCGATTTGTGGGTCAACAATCAGATTTCGCGCCGCCAGCAATCCATCATGCGCGCCTTCCCTGATGCGCTGGACCTGATGCTGATCTGCGTGGAATCGGGCATGTCGATCGAAGCCTCCTTCAGCAAGGTCGCGGACGAGATCGGCACCCAGTCCGGCGAACTGGCCGAGGAACTGGCGCTCACCACCGCCGAACTTTCCTATCTGCCCGACCGCCGCCAGGCCTTCGACAATCTCGCCAAACGCTGCGGCCATCAGGGCGTGAAGGCGGTGGCGACCGCGCTCAACCAGGCGGAAAAATACGGTACGCCGCTGGGTCAGGCGCTGCGCGTGACGGCCACCGAAAACCGCGAAATGCGGATGCAGGACGCGGAGAAAAAAGCCGCCTCGCTGCCCGCCAAGCTCACCGTGCCCATGATCATCTTCTTCTTGCCCTGTCTCTTCGTCGTAATCATGGGCCCGGCAATAATGAAGATCTCCCACATGTAGCGCGGGTCTTTGGCCTAGCTTTTCTTGGCGAGCGTAGCGAGCCTAGAAAAGCTGGCCCCGCTTCGAGCCCGCACCGCGGGCGAGGGCGGTGCGCCGTGAAGACGCTCCGCGTCGCCTACGCTGTCGCTAGGCGACCCTAGCCAGCCCGCAAAAATCCTCGCGCCACGCTTGTTGCGGACAAAACCGGTTTGAGCCGTCTCGCGCTGTTCCGTTCTGAAACGTCAGAAGGACCGGAGCGCCAGAAGGCCGACTGTCCCCCACAGGGTCAGGCAGCCGATAACCAGCGCGACCATGACTTTCGCGCGGTATTTGCGATCGACGTGACTTTGATAATCCATGTCCCGATGCTCCACGAAGAGACAATCGGGTCATGCTTCGCAAACCGCGTGCCAGCGGTCAGAAGGGGGCCTGGTTCGCCGCCTCCACCGCGTCCAGCCGCTGGAGTGCATAATCCTTCACCGCCGCCGCGCCCGCCCGTTCGAAATTCATCTGCATGGCCTCGCCCGCGCGCCAGGCGGGCCAATGCGGCAGGCCCGCGCCATTGGGATCGCCGCTGCGCGCGAAATTGATCCAGTATTCCTGGACCGTTCGCGCCATCGCCCCGTCGCGCGCCGACCAGGATTGTTTCCAGCGCAGATCGGGATTGGCAAACACCATCTCGATCTCCGCGTCATGGCCCGCGCCCGTCACCGATCCTCGCGCGGCATCCGGCACATAGGCATAGCGGTACAGAAAGGCCGTGCCGCCCTTCGCTGCCCGCGCGCGCACCTTGGCGCGGGCCGGTACCGCGCCGAATGCCTCGCCCCAGGCTTTCGCCGCGATGCGCGCCGGGTCCGCTTCATCGGCGCGATACAGCGCGACGATGCCGGGTCCCTTGTCGCCCAGCCCCTTCAGCCATTGCGTGTCGAAACCGGGCAGCCAGCGCAGCAGGCTTTCCTCGCGATCATTCGCCCCGGCCATGTAAGGCACCTGCGCGACCTGTCCGCTCTCGAACGCCTTGTCCAGCGACATCACCACCACCTTGCCGTCGACGGGCTGGGTGGCGGTCGTGGTCACCGGGCCGTCCCAAACCTTATCCACCGGCAGCGCGCGCAGCGCGGCCAGATCATGCGCGCCCATCTTCTCGCCCCAGGCCTTGCCCGCGGCCTCGGCTTCGGAAAGCGGTTTCAGGTTGGACCCCGATCCGCCCGATTCCGCGATCGCCCTGTCGAACAATCCGCGCGCCAGCGGCGATGCCATCATGTAATTGACCGACGCCGCGCCCGCCGATTGGCCAAAGATGGTCACGTTGCGCGCATCGCCGCCAAAGGCCGCGATATTCTCGCGCACCCAGCGCAGCGCCGCGATCTGGTCCATCAGGCCGTAATTCGCGGTCGGCTCATTCACCTGCTCGCGGCTCAGGGCGGGATGGGCAAAGAAGCCCAGCCGTCCCAGGCGATAATTGAACGTCACCAGCACCACGCCATCGCGCGCGAAATTCGCGCCGTCATAGATCGGGAAGGAGCCCGCCCCCATGATGAAGGCCCCGCCATAGATCCATACCATCACCGGCAGAGGCCGCGCGGTCCTCTGTTTGGGCCGCCAGACATTGAGATAAAGGCAGTCCTCGCTGGTCGGATTGTTGAATCCGGGGCCGGGCGGTTCGGATTGCGGTTCCTGGATGCAATCCCTGGAAAAGACTTTGGCTGGCCGCACGCCTGTCCATGCCGCGGCGGCCTGCGGCGCGCGCCAGCGCAGCGGCCCCACCGGCGGCGCGGCGAACGGAATGCCCTTGAAGGATTCGACGTCCGCCGTCTCGACGCCTTCCACCACGCCGCTTTTGGTATGAACGACCGGACCCGCCATGGCTGCACCGCTCCACAGCGTCATGGCCAACAGGCCTGCAATCGCCAGCCGCATCGTGACGCCCTCCGCTTTCGCGCAGAGCCTAGCGCGCGGCCGCGCCCAGTCTAGCCGCGTGGCGCACCAATGATTGCGCCGGGACGAAGCCCGGCGCGAATTCATGACGGGGAAAGAAGACCGTTACGGCGTGGTCGCGTCGGACGCCATGCGCAGGGCCGGCACGCTGTCATATGACACGGCGCTGGTCTTGACCGGCTGCACCTGCGCCACCGGCTTGGAGACCGGAGCCACCGCTTCCGGCTTGACCGGAATTGCGATGGTGCTGGCGGTCTTCACCGGCGCGGCAACAGGCTTGGGTGCTTCCACGACCTTGGCCTGGGGTGCCGGGGCGGGCTTCGCCACCGGCGCGACGGGAGCAGGCGCGGCGGCGACATGCGCGACCGGCGGCTTCAGCTTGATGGGTTCGGGCGCGACCGGAATGGCCTGCACCACCGCGGCGCCATATTGCTGCGCGCCGGGCGGCGTGTTGCTTGCGGTCTGCGACAGCAGGATGCGCGGCGCGGCGGTGGCGCCGGGCTGCGCGGCAACCGGCGTCGCTGCGGGACGCGGCACTGGTGCGGCAACGGGCGCGGGCTTGGCGCTTTCGGCGACCTGCGCGGTCGGCGTGCTGATTGGCTGCGGCGCGGCCACGGGCTTCACGGGCGCAGCAGCCTGCACAGCGGTGGACGGAAGGGGCGCGACCTGCACCGGCGCGACGGGCGCGGGCGGAAGGGCGGCGACCTGCTGCGGCGCGGTCTCGGCATTGGCCTGCGGCGCGGGCTGGGGCGAGGTGGCTTCGATCATCGCGATATTGCGCGCGATCTTGGGATCGACGGTGCCGCCCGCATTGGCGGCGCGGGCCGCGAGCGCGCGCGCCCCGGACACGTCATTCGCCAGCAGGCGCGACAGCGCGTAATTGCTCAATACGCTGGCTTCGTTGGGCGCCAGCGCGACGGCATGGTCATAGGCATATTTGGCGGCCGCCTGGTTGCCCATCTGGTCATAGGCGACGCCCAGCGCCGACCATGTAGTCCAGTCGCCGGACTGAAGCTGGGTGGCGCGCGTCAGAAACTGCGCCGCATCTTCCAGCCGTCCGCGCTGCAACAGGGTCTTGCCATATTCGGTCACGACGCGCGGATCGTCCGAAGCGACCAGCATCAACTGTGACAGGATGCGGCTGGCTTCGTCATATTTGCCCTCCATGCGAAATTCATGCGCCATGCGCACGCCGCTGTTCAGGTCGGCGGGCACCGCGCCGATCATCTCCTTGGGCATGCTGGTGTCGCGCACCTGCTTTTCCAGCGCCAGCTTGTCCGCCTGCGGACCGCTTTCGGTGAACGGATTGATGCTCGCCAGTGTGGAGCAACCGGCAAGCGCGGTGCTGCACAGAAGAACAGCGGCCAGCGAAGGAATGATGCGCGCCATGGGAAATTGCCTTTGCAGCTTCGCGCGCAGCATGGCAGGTGGGGGGTCAACAAACCCTTAAGTATGTTGGAATATATATAACCAATTCCGAGTGATAGCGGATCGCCTCCGTGCTGGAATTGGAACCTGATTCCGTCCTATTCCTGACGCAAAGCAGGATTTGATTAACCCCGTCATGTCCCAGCGCCTCGCAGCCATTATCGCACTGATCGGCCTTCTGGCGCTGGGCGTTCTGCTGTCGAACGGGCTGGGCCAGGCGCAGACCGCCCTGCCGGGACGCATGTCCTTCCAGATTGCCACCGGTTCCACCGCCGGGACCAATTTCCCGGTCGGCCAGGCCATTGCCGGTCTCATCAGCCATCCGCCGGGCGTGGGCCGTTGCGAGACCGCCACCGTATGCGGCCCCGCCGGTCTCATCCTGTCCGCGCGCACCAGTTCCGGTTCCCTCGACAATCTGCGCATGATCGACAGCGGCCTGGTCGATTCCGCCATCGTCACGGGCGACGCCATCGCGGAAAGCGTGAAGGGCACGGGTGCCTTCCGCCGCAAGCCCCTCAGCCATTTGCGGGTGATCGCCGCGCTCTATCCCGAACAGGTGCATCTGCTGGCGATGAAGCCCAACATCGAAAGCGTGTCCGACCTGCGCGGCAAGCGCGTGCTGATGGGGCTCGACGGTTCTGCCACCAACATCGTGGCGCGCCGCATCCTGACGGCGTGGCGCGTGCCGGAACGCGGCGTGAAAAAGGTCAGCGCCGACAGCGGCAACGAAGTCGCGCTACTCAAATCCGGCAAGGCCGACGCGCTGTTCCTGGTGGCAGGCATGCCGCTGGACGCGGTGCGGGAGGCGCTGGCGGGCGGCGCGCATCTGGTACCTCTCGATGGCAAGGGCCGCGAGCGTCTGCTGAAATTGTCGCCCAGCTTCTCCCCCGCCGTGATCGCGGGCGTCTATCCCGGCGCGGCGCCGGTGGAAACGGTGGCCACCCGCGCCTGGTGGATTACCCGCGACAGTGCACCCGATGCGCTGATCTATGGCATCACCCGCTCGCTGTTCAATCCGGCCAACCATGCCGCGCTGGCCGCCAGCCATTATTCCGCGCGCGCCATCAGCATAGAAACGGCTGCCAAGGACCCGCCCGCACCGCTGCATGGCGGCGCGGCGCGCCTCTATCGCGAAAAGCGTGTGCTGGAGAAATTCTAGCGCGCGAATCTTCGCGCGGCGCAGGGGTCTGGACTCCATTGCCAGACGACAATCTCAGGTGTCATGGCCCACTTTACGTGGGCCATCCAGGGCAAGCGGCACGAATTTCGAGAGTCTTTGTGGGGCCTGGGTGCCGGTCAGTTCCTGGC
>JAFIHO010000416.1 GCA_017849395.1 Hyphomicrobiales bacterium | reverse complement strand
TCGCGCATCGCTTTGGCCACCTGATCGGCGTTGGTGTCGAAATCATGCTTCACATGCACATTGGCGAACAGCGCACCGCCGGGGGCGAGCCGCCTGCGCGCCAGCGCAAAGAAGTCCGCCGTCAGCAGATGGGACGGAATTTCCTTTCCCACGAATGCGTCCAGAACGATGGCATCCCACAGCCGCTCGGTGTCGCGCAGGAACGCAGCGCCGTCCGCGGCATGGCAAGGCACGCTATCCGGCAGATGGAAATGTTGCCGCGCCAGATCGAACGACAAGGGGTCGATATCGACCAGCACCGGCATCCGCCCAGCGCGCGTCAGCATGGTGGCCAGCGTGCCGCCCGCACAGCCGATCAGCAGAATGTCTTTCGCCCTGGTCTGGGACAGGAGACCGAAAATGGCATGGATGTAGGAGGCCAGACTGGTGCCCGCGTCGTCGGCCGAACTCTGGCCCCAGCCCTCCAGCTCATAGCGCAGCGCGCCGTTGGCGGGATCGCGCGTGATGCTGATGGTTCCGGTCGCGGTGGTGGCCTGCGCGACCTGTTGGCTGTTGTCCTGTTCATCCGGCATGGACGCGGATCGTCCGGACGGCGGGCCCCAAGTCAATGCGGCGCGCTGGTCACTGGCAGTTCAGGCCGTTCACATAGCCCGCCTGTCCGGTGCCGGTGGTGTTCCTGTTGCAGGCTGCCGGGTTCATCATGCGCATCGCTTCCAGGTCGATCACGGTGCGGCCATCCGGGCCGATATCCTTGCCCAGCTTGCGCAGCGCGGCCCAGGTGCCGTTGCGGCGGCAGACCTTGGGTCCATAGATGCGCGATTCCGGCAGTTGCTGCGGCGCGCGGCAGGTGAATTCACGGCGGTTGCCCTCGCCCAGGGGCGTGCCCTGCATCACCGGCCACAGGCTGCGGTCGGCATTTTCATTCTCCAGCGGGTTGGCGGCGTTGCGCACGGATATGATCGGATCGTTGCGGGCGAGCGGCGTGCCTTCCACCGCGCGGGAGCGGGCGGCGGCTGCGACCTGGGCATTGTCGATGAAACCCTTCACGGCACTCTCCAGCGCCGCGATGCGGGCATTGGCGTCGTCCGCTGTGCGCCTGATATCGGCATTGGCGGCGGCGGTGATGCGTTCCGCCTCCGCGGCGGCCTGCTGGAAATATTCCTCGACGCAGGAGCGGAAGGTCACGTCTTCGAGCTCGTAACGGCGGCCGCGCGCGAGGGCGGAGTTCTTGGGAAAGGGCCGCAACAGCGACGAATCCGGCTTGCGGCAGTCGGGATCGGCGAAGGCACCGGCTTCGCGCGGCAACGCCGTGGCCGTGCCGTTCATCGCCTGTCGCATCTGCGCCTGAAGCCGGTCGATGCGCCCGTTGGCCGTGGCGGTCATGCGGCTGATATCGGCGTTCGCCGCATCGCGCAGGCGGTCGATCCGGGCGTTGCTTTCGTCCACCAGTTTGCGGGTGCAATCGTTGAACGCCCGCGCCTGTGCATTGTAGCGGGAAATCTTTTCGCCATCGGGAATCTGGGCACGGCCCGTGAAGGGACCGGTGGAACGCAGCAAGGCCGGGTCCGGCGCGGTGCAGCCGCCCTGCGGCGGGTCCGTGCGCGATTGCGAACGCGCACTTTGCAGGCCGATGCCGAAAACCAGCAGCGCGAAGCAGATGCAAGACAGCAGACGGGTGTTCATCATGTTTCCCCCTGATGTTCTTGACGTTATGGGGCATGGGACGAGGCAGCATACACCCTGTTGTTCGCGCGCGCACGGCCCGAAGACGGCGGTGGTCTGGTAATCATTAAGTAAATCCTGACCAGAATTTTGATTTCAAATTTTGTTCAATCTCCACGCTTGCTAGAAAGGGGTCGCAGCAAGAGCGGTAAGCCGATGTCGCAACGCGCCAGAGCCTTTGTCGAATACTGGATCAGCGAATTCCTTCATCCCGATGCCTATGAGGATGAGGAGTCGTTTCCCGAATCCCTCGCCAACGCCAATGAGTGCATCCGCTCGGCGGCGCGGCGCGGCATCCCCCGCGACGAGATCGAGGAGGAATTCCAGGATCTCACCGCCCTGATGGCGCAGATGCATCAGCAGATCGTCGATGCCGAACTGCGCCGCACCTTCCGGCGGCCCATGTAAGTCACGAAAGGCGCGGGCCGGAAAGGCGACACCCCTTTCCCGCCCGCGCCGAATGTCCGCCCCAACCCTTCCCTCCGCCGCAAACCGGGCCGTCTTTTGTCTCCGTAACGGTTCTGCTAGCGTCGACAGCGCGAAAAAGGGTTGGGGCCATGACAGTCGCGGGCAGTTATGCGCGCCCCGTGCGCGCCGACAGCATCTTCTTTCCGGCCATGGCGTTGCTGATGACGCTTGCCGTGTTCGCGGGCTTCGCGCCCAGCTATTACATGAAATCCGTCTTTCATGCGCCGCCGCCCATCTCGCCGCTGATGGCGGTGCATGGTGCGGCCTTCACCGGCTGGATCGCGCTGCTGGTGGCGCAGACCGGGCTGATCGCGGCCAACCGGCGCGACATTCATCGCGCGCTGGGCGCGGCGGGCGTGGTGCTGGCAGGCGCGATGGTGGTGCTGGGCCTATTGCTGGGCGTCGACGCGCTGCGGCGCGGGTTCACGCCGCCGGGCGGGCCGCCACCCGCGGTGTTCTTCATCGTGCCGGTCGGCGGCATCGTGGCGTTCCTGGCGCTGGTCGTGCTCGGCACGCTGAACCGCAAGCGCGCCGATGCGCACAAACGCTACATGCTGCTGGCCACCGCGCTGCTGGTCGAACCCGCGGCGGCGCGCATGCCGGTGATCCGCGAATTGCCGCCGCCGGTTTTCTTCGGCGTGGCCGATCTCTTTGTCCTGGCGATGATCGTATACGACATCTCGCAGAAAGGGCGGGCCAACCGTGCGACATGGATTTGTGCCGGGGTCATTGTCGCGTCCCAGGTGCTGCGGCTGGTGATCGGCTTCACCCCCGCATGGCAGGCTTTCGCCAATTCCTTGATCTGACCCGGAGCAGCTAACGGTCCATGTCGTGGCGGCTGGAATAGAACACCAGCGCCATCAGTCCCGCGCCCAGCACGAGCGTCACCACCGCGCCCAGGATCATGAATATCCAGCCATAAACGCTCATCCGCACGCCGGAGAGCGACGTCCAGACATCCAGCGCATACCAGATGGCCACCACCAGAAATCCTGCAAGAACGGCCAGCGCGAACAGGCCCGCCGGACCGAGTTTCCCGCCGCTTTTTGTGTCTTCCATGCGTGCCTCCCTGAAGGCGGGTTTGATTTTACGCCTTTTTTCCTGCCGCCGCGCCTGCGGCACGCAGGCACGTGACGTCCCTGTCATGAACACCGGGCGGTTGAAAAAATGCCGCAATCGGCGCGAAACTGCGCCTCGCGGGGCGAATGATTCGGAAAGGTGTCAATCATGGAGCGGATGAACCGCAAGCAATTCCTGGGCAGCCTCGCGGCGCTTACCGCGGCGCCGGGCGCCGCCTTCGCCGCAAGCCTGTCGGACGACGCGAAATACACCGCCAACGAGATCACCCAGGCGGGTGCGGATTTCTTCGGTGTCACCACCGAGGCGATGGCCAAGGCGGTGCAGCATATCTTCGCCGATCTGGGCCAGCCCGATGGTTACATCAAGGGCGATGAAGGTTCGGGCGCGTTCGTTGTAGGATTGCGCTATGGCTCGGGTTGGCTGGTGCGCAAGAATTACGAACCCAAGCGGGTTTACTGGCGCGGGCCGTCGATCGGCTTCGATGTCGGCGGCGACGCCTCCAAATGCTTCACCCTCTGCTACAATCTGCGGGAGGAGCGGCGGCTGTTCCAGCGCTTCCCCGGCGTGGAAGGCAGCTTCTATTTCGTCGCCGGTCTGGGCGTGAACTACCAGCGCAGTGGCGGCGTCACCCTTGCTCCCATCCGCAACGGCGTGGGCGTGCGCGCGGGTGTGAATGCGCATTATCAGGTCTACTCCGAAAAGCGGGACTGGTTTCCGCTCTGATGAAGGATGTCCGTCATCTGCCGGCGCTTAAGGTCCCAGCCCTCGGGCTGGGCGCGCTGGCGGTTGGGAGTTTCGCGCTCGGAGCGTGGGCGCATTGGCCATAGGCGCGGTCGCCATTGGCCGGCTTGCCGTCAAGCAGGGCCGCATAAGGCGGCTGGAGATCGACGAACTGATCGTCCACCAGATGCGGCGGTCGCGCGGGCGCTAGGGTCTGGACTCAATTGTCCGCCGACGATCTCAGGGGTCATGGCCCACTTAGGTGGGCCATCCAGGGCAAGCGGCACGAATTTCGAGAGTCTTTGTGTGGCCCTGGATGGCCCGGTCAAGCCGGGCCATGACAAGTTGTTGTTTTGACTGTCGGCAGTTGAGTACGGACCCTAGAGCGCTATCCGAAAATATGTGCCCGCGCTTCACCGCGGGCAAAGCCGACAACTAGGCCGCCGCTTCCGCCGTGCCGCCTTCGCTTGCGCCGCTGCCGCCGCCGACCGGGGGCAGATAGAGCAGCAGCGCCGCCGCCACATAGGTAGAGGAGAATGTCCCGACAAAGATGCCGAACAGGATGGCGATGCTGAAATTGTAGAGTACCGGCCCGCCGAACAGCAGCGGCACCACCGACAGCGCGGTCGCCACCGACACAAGGCTGGTGCGGGTGGCGATCTGGTTGGTGGAGAGGTTGATCATCTCGGCCAGCGGCATGCGCTTGTATTTGCGGCGGTTCTCGCGAATGCGATCGAACACCACCACCGTGTCGTTGATCGAATAACCCGACAACAGCAGCAGCGCCGCCACCGTGTTGATGGTGAAATCGATATGGAAGAAGGAGAAGAAGCCGGCCGTAACGAACACGTCATGGCCGGTGGCGATCAGCGCCCCGACGCCATACTGCCATTCGAAGCGGAACCAGACATACATGGAGATCGCGAGCACGGCCAGCACCGTGGCCAGGATGCCGCGGTTGAACAATTCGCCGGAAATCTTGGGGCCGATCACTTCGGTGTTGCGGATGGTATAGGCTCCGCCCAGCTTCTGGCGCACCCGCTCGGTCACTTCATTGCCCGACACGTCATGCGGCTGGACCCGGATCTGCACGCAACTGTTGACGGGCGTCGCGCAGGCGTTGCCGCCGATATACTGGACCTGGGTCTCGCCGAATTTCAGGTTCGCCAGTTCGCTGCGGATGGTGCCCAGTTCGGATTCGGTGATGCTGTGGGCCGCCTTGGCCTCCACCCGCACGCCGCCGGTAAAGTCGATGCCCAGATTGAAGCCCTGATAGAGCATGGCGATGACGGACAGAACCACCAGCAGGCCGTCCGCGCCGAAGGCGTACCAGCGCCAGCCGACGAAATCGACATTGGTGGTTTCCGGGATGAAGCGAAGCAGGGGCATGGCAGGCTCTGTAAAGGGCGGCGGACCCTACAGGCGGGCGGGGAATTTCTCAAGTTAAGCAGGCAGAAGGCGGATTTTCAGGCCGAGAGGGCCGCGCGCCGCCAATCCGGGCCGCCAGGCGGGCGGTTCGAGCAGCGCGATGTCGCGGCTACGCGCCAAGAGGGCGGCGAACACGATTTCCATATCCATGCGCGAGACATGGTTGCCGAGGCAGAAATGCGCGCCATTGCCGAAACCCAGATGGCGGTTGGGTGTGCGGCCCACATCGAAACGATCCGGTTCCAGGAAGTGCGCCGGATCGCGGTTGGCCGCGCCATAGAGCAGGCCCAGCTTTTCGCCCCGCGCGAAGCGGCGGCCCGCGATCTCCAGATCCTCGGACGCATACCGGTGGAAGAAGGGCAGCGGGGATTCGAAGCGGAACATCTCCTGCACCGCCAGCGGCATCAGCGAAGGCTCGGCGCGCAGCCGTTTCATCTGGTCGGGCGCGCGCAGCAGGGCGTGGAGGCCGGACGCCATTGTGTCGATGGTCGAGCCGTGCCCCGCCATCAGGATCAGCATGCAGGTGGAAATGAACTCGTCATGCGAAAGCGCGCCCGCATCTTCCGCCGCCGCGAGGCGGGAGATGATGTCATCCTGCGGGGCACGGCGGCGCAGCGCCGCCAGCTCCTTCAGATAGAGATAGAATTCGGTGGTCGTGTTTTCAGCCAGCGCCTTGCGGGCGTCGCTGCGGTCGATGTCGAAATACTGGACAATATTCTCCGACCAGGTGCGCAGGCGGGGGCAATCCTCGTCGGGCACGCCCAGCATGCGGCCGATGATGTGGCCGGGAACATGGGCGGCGAAATCCTCCACAAAGTCGATCTCGCCTTTGTCCAGCGCCGCGTACAGCAGATGGGCCACATGGTCGGCGGTCGCCGCCTTGAGCCGTGCGACCGCGGCGGGCGAGAATTCGCGCATCACCAGCCGCCGCAGCCGGTCATGCACCGCGCCGTCGCTGTCGAGCAGGCTGAACTGCACGAAGCGAGAATGATGCGGCATGTCTTGCCAGTTGGCGGCGCGCCTGCGCGCCTCGGCCTGCGCGGGTGCTTCATCGAGGGAG
This sequence comes from Hyphomicrobiales bacterium, assembly GCA_017849395.1. GTDB lineage: Bacteria > Pseudomonadota > Alphaproteobacteria > Micropepsales > Micropepsaceae > Rhizomicrobium. Next base: position 7,151 of record JAFIHO010000416.1, on the reverse strand, counting down.
CGGGTCAGGCGCCTGTCCAGGGCCACCGCCGAAACATCGGCGAAACGCGACAGCAGCCACACATCGAAGCCCGGATAATAATAGGGGCCGGGCTGGGCCCGCAGTTGCGCATAAGCAGGATAGGGATCGCGGGCGAAGTCCGGCGACAGCGGATCGAAAGCAAACATCGCGGCACATTAGCATCGGCCGCGGCGGAATGCGCGTTTCCCGCCGTCTTGTGGACGGCGGGAATTTTGCACTCACGCGGCCTTGCGATCCGTCAGGCCGATGGTTTCCTTTGCTGGACCGCGCTCAAGGCACGATCCGGACATTTGTCACGGGTGCAGGTTCATGGCGTGCCGGTGTGCGCGCCATCGCGACGGCAAGCGTGATGAACACGGCCAGGCCCGCCAGATAAAGGAATATCTGCAACAGCGAGGCGCGCATGGTGGCAGGGCGGTAGATGTCGAACCGGCCCGCAGCCTGCCAGCCGGCGATAGTGGCCAGCACGACATAGCCGGCCAGAACCGACGCGATGAACAGAACCTCGGCGACCACAAACCAGACGGTCTGCAGGTCACTGATCGGCAAGCCGGAGCGGTCCTTCATCAGGGCCACCAGCCCGGCGGGCGCGAGCAGAAAGGCAGAGGACAGCGTGACCAGCAGCTTGGTCTGTTCGATATAGGTGACGACGGATTCTTTGCGGCCCTCATTGTTGGGGGCGTCGCTGCGCGCCTGGCGCAGCATCAGCAAAAAGCGCAGCAGCGCAGGGATGGCGCGCATATCAGCGGCCCGTCCGGTCGCAGAAGGGCGGGATATCGCAGAAATGCATCGAGATGGCGCGGATCACTGCCTGGGTGTCGCGCAATTCCGGCTGACCGGGATCGGCCCGTCGCGTGAAGTCGGGGCCGGTCATCGTATCCATCAGCCGGTTGATGCTGGCTGCGGCCTGGTCGAGGTCCAGGTCTGGGGATTTTTGCGACGCTTCCTCCACCGGGAGCGCCAGAAGCTGCCTGGCTGCGTCGGTCAGCACCAGTCCGGTGCGGCTCTCCGCCTGGGTCACGACATCAAGCGCATAATCGAGGGCGGACATCAGGGGCGTGGGCACGGGATCTCCTCAATACAGACAGCGCCACAGCATAGCCGAAGGGCACGCCTGTGGCGCAAGGAACCCACAGGGAATTGCGATAGTGACAGCGATCCCCGTTGGCCCATTTTCTGCTCCCGTTTCACGGGGTGAGTGATGATGCCATACGATGCTGCGTCCCACGCGGCACAGGCCGCCTCCCTGTGCCCGGCTGAGCCATCACCATCATCGTTTCCGCGGGGCGCAACGGATCGCTCCTGATTGGGAGAGCACGGGATGTCAGATGTCCCGCATCGCGAAGCCGCAGCGTTCGTCCATCAGCGGCCAGAATTCCGCATGCCGCCTTGCGCTGTGCAGTGTGTGGCTTGCATGAGGCTCCACCCTGTCGCCCCAGCGCGTCAGTCGCCCCGCAGAAAGCGGTTCGATGAGATGACCCAGCCAGTCCTTTGGCGCGACGATGTTGAGCCAGCGGGGCGCATGCGCGGCGACGCGTGCAAGATCTGCATCGCGCCGCCCGAAGGGATCGATGGTCACCAGAAGATCGGTTTTGCTTGCAACAGCCACCTGCGCTGCGCGGCCGCCGCCCAGGCTGTTGCCGATCAGCGTCACCGGGCCGTCCAAACGGCTGACATGGGCCGCGATCCGCGCCGGGGAATCCCACCAGGAGAAGCGCGTCCAGCGGCCGTCAAGCTCCGGCCGGGAGGACAGAAGATGGCCGATATAATCTTCCACCGCGCGCGCCGCGTTGAAGCCGCTGATGAAAATATAATGACGGTCAGAAGATGGATCGCGTGTCATGGCGCGGTGCGTTTTCCTTCGTAACCGGCTGTGCTCACGCACAGTTCCTCGTCATTCCAGGCTGGCGAGCCCGGCCCGAGCCGCGGGTTAAATTTCGCTCATCTGGAGGGTTTGGGGACTCACGACCAGCGGACGCGCTATAATTATCGAAAGGCGATGCTCTTCGCATCGTTTTTGCATTTGCACTCACCAACCTTTGGAGGGTCAGATCATGCGGATAGCCATCGCCACCAGCCTGCTCGTCGCGTTGACAATTTGCGCGCCCGCCGACGCGATTGCGAAACAGTGCCGGGACGCAGCCGGAAAGTTCACAAAGTGCGAAGCCAAGACGGCCCCGGCGAAATGCCGTGACATTAAGACCAAGAAATTCGCGAAATGCGGCCTGCCCGGCACCGAGCCGGTTCATTAAGGACGCATCCTGGTTTTCCGAACCACGAGGCATCCACACTTCATTGCCGTGAAGTTTGGATACGAAGCCTCGCCTGTATGGAAGAACCTACACCACGCGGTATCGGGAAGAATCTATCGCGCGAATTTGTTCTTGATGATGCCGACAATCATCTGAAGCACGAGGCCGCCGACTATACCGCCGACGATGGCATTCAATGGGGGACCCATATCGGCATCTTTCAGCAAATATGGCGCCCCCAAGGGGAATCGAACCCCTGTTTCAGCCTTGAGAGGGCCGCGTCCTGACCGCTAGACGATGGGGGCTAGCGGAGCCTGCGGCTTATAGCCAAGCGCACCCGGAGCGGCAAGCCATAGGATTTTCAAGGGCATATTAGGCGCTTGTGGGCAAACCGGACCGGAACGGCGCCGGTGTTTCGGTGTTCTGTGGGGGTAACGCTTTTTGTGAACACGCCATGCCCCGCTTCTTCTTTCATGTGCGCGAAGGTTCGGATTTGAGCCGGGACCGCGAAGGCCAGGAATTCCCCAACGCCGAGGCCGCCAGGCGCGAAGCGGTGAGTTCCGGGCGCGAGATGTTGGGCGAAAGCCTGTTGCATGGCGGGCGCGTCGGCGCGCGCCAGATCGAGATCGCGGACGAAACGGGCCATGTGGTGGATGTCGTGCATGAGCGCGATGTGCTGATGCAGGGTGGAAAATTGCGCGACTATTCCGACGATGTGACGCAATCGGCGCCGGTCACGAGGCCGGTGAACACGCCACCGAAATAAACAAACGTTTCCAGCGTACCGCCGGACTCGATCAGCCAGATAAAATCGTCCTCGCCCGCGCCTTCCAGGTCGGTTGCGGAAGGATATGGCCTGCCGCCCGGATGGGAATGGTAGCAGCCGATGATCGCGGTCCCGTTGGCGCGCGCCAAATGCAGCGCGTGGAATTGGTCCTGCGGGTCAATCTCAAAACGGTCGGGGCGCTCGGACAGGTTGCGCGCCGGATGCAGCGCCAGCGCGCGCGCCACCTCCCCTTCCCGCAGGCCTTCGATCAGGCCGCAGCATTCGCGCGGCGCGGCCGACCGCGCTTCCTGTACGATCCGCGCCCGCAACGTGTCAGGAAGCAAAAGGCGCCGGATCAAAGGATGTTTCACTTTTCCGGCTTGGGAGCGGTCGCCTTGATCTGGCTGACCAGGCGGCCGTCCGCCGTGTCGATGATGTCGATCTCCTCGCCCGTGGCGGTGCGGATGCGCAGGATAAGGCGGCCAGGCTGGGTTTCCATCGCCATCACCCGCGCGCCCGGCGCAAGGGTAAAGGTGGAGGGCGCGTTCGATGCCGCTTTGGGCTTGCTGCCCATCCGGGAGAGGCCGCCCACCACCAGCGCGATCAAGGCTAGGATAATCAGCGCGGACAGGATAATGACGGCCAGTTTCGCCGCCTTGTAGGCGGGCGTCTGGTTCTCGGGAATCCCTGACGGCATGTCTTCAGTCACAAAATCCTCCGTGGGCGGATCGAAACATCACGCGGTCGCGGATGGCGATCATGCGGGATGGCGGCTGGACCGTTTCCTGGCCGCGATGCTGCCCGAATTCACACGCTCGCGGCTTCAGCAACTGATCGGCGGCGGCGCGGTTTCGCTTTCGGGAAGCACGATAAAAGACGCCAACCACCGGGTCAAACCGGACGACATCTATGACGTGCTGGTGCCGCCCGCCGCGCCCGCCCTGCCCCAGGGCCAGGATATTCCGCTGAAGGTGGTGTATGAGGACAAGGACCTTATCGTCATCGACAAGCCCGCGGGGCTGGTGGTGCATCCGGCCGCGGGCAATCCCGACGGCACGCTGGTCAATGCGCTGATCGCCCATTGCGGCAAGGAATTGCTGGGCATCGGCGGCGAGGCGCGGCCCGGCATCGTGCATCGCCTGGACAAGGACACCAGCGGCCTGCTGGTGGCCGCGAAGAATGAGCGCGCCATGGCGAGCCTGGCCAAGCAGTTCGCCAACCATACCATCGAGCGCGCCTATAACGCGGTGGTGTGGAGTGTGCCTGGCGACCGTCAGGGTCTGATCGAAGGCCAGATCGGGCGCAGCCCCTATGACCGCAAGCGCATGACGGTGATGCGCGCGGGCGGAAAGCTGGCGCGCACCCGCTACAAGGTGCTGGAGACCTATGGGGCAAAGGAGCGGCCTTTTGCGTCGCTGATCGAATGCCGCCTGGAAACCGGGCGCACCCACCAGATTAGGGTGCATCTGACCCATCTGGGCCACCCCCTGATCGGCGATCCGCAGTATGGCCGGGCCCGCCATGCGCCGCGCGCAAAGACCCCGGAAGAAGAGGTCGCGTTTGCGGCGGCAACCGCCTTTTCCCGCCAGGCGCTGCACGCTTTTGTTCTGGGATTTCAACACCCTAGCCTGCACAAGACGCTGCGCTTCGAATCCCCTTGGCCGCCTGATTTTGCCGGGCTTGTGGCCGCCCTTCGGAACTTGAAAAATTCATAACGCTGCTTCTTTCCTGAACTGTCGGGCTATCCAGGTATTATGATCAGAAGACCCGGCCCCGGCGTATCACCGGGATGTTTTCAAGGGGGTTCGAGATGAGTGGTCGTGGATTGCCGGCCCTGACGGGCGAAGCAGGTTTGTCGCGGTATCTGTCCGAGATCCGCAAATTCCCCCTTTTGTCTCCCGAAGACGAATACATGTTCGCCAAGCGCTGGCAGCAGCATGAGGATCCGGAGGCCGCACGCCGTCTGGTCACAAGCCATCTGCGCCTCGTAGCCAAGATCGCGATGGGGTATCGCGGTTATGGGCTGCCGGTGTCCGAGATCGTTTCGGAAGGGAATGTCGGCCTGATGCAGGCCGTGAAGCGGTTCGATCCCGACAAGGGTTTCCGCCTGGCGACCTATGCCATGTGGTGGATCCGCGCCGCGATCCAGGAATATGTGCTGCGGTCGTGGAGCATGGTGAAGATGGGCACCACCGCGGCGCAGAAGAAGCTGTTCTTCAACCTGCGCAAGGCGAAGTCGAATATCGGCGCCATCGAGGAAGGCGATCTGACACCCGCCCACACCGCCAAGCTGGCGGACCAGTTGGGCGTGACGGAGACCGAGGTGACGGAGATGAACCGCCGCCTGTCGGGACCGGATTCGTCGCTGAATGCGCCGTTGCGGTCGGAATCCGAAAGCGAATGGCAGGACTGGCTGGCCGACGACACGATCGACCAGGAAACCCGCCTGGCCGAGCGCGAGGAAATGGGCGACCGGCATGCCTTGCTGCAGGACGCGATGAGAGACCTGACGGACCGCGAGCGCGAAATCATCACGGCGCGGCGGTTGCAGGACGAGCCCGCCACGCTGGAGGATCTGTCGCAGAAATATGGCGTGTCGCGCGAGCGGGTGCGCCAGATTGAAGTGCGCGCTTTCGAGAAGCTGCAACGGGGCATGCAGGCGGCGGTGAAGGCTTCCGGCAACGCCGCCCTGCCCGCGCCTGCATAAGCGCCGCCAACCTCGCCACCGTCACATTTTCAGCGCATGGTTGAGGCCATGCTGATGGATGCGCTTGGGCTTGATCTGACGCGGCGGCTTGCAGCGGACGCCGGACAGGCGGGCGTTGATTTCCGTGCGCCCGCCGGGGAAGCCGCGCTGGCGGAGCCGGATTCCATATCCTGGCGGGTGTTCAAGAATCCCGTGGCGCTGTTCGTGGGCGGTATCGCGGCCGTATTGCTGGAACTGGCCGAGCCGCGCGTGCGGACCGGCGTGTGGGACCATTCATCCTTCCGCGACGATCCCGTGCGGCGCATGTCGCGCACGGGATTGGCCGCCATGATAACCGTGTATGGCGCACGCAGCGTGGCGGAACGCATGATCGCGGGCGTGCGGCGGATGCATGGCAAGGTATCGGGCCTGACGCCGGGCGGCGCGAGCTATGACGCCAATGATCCGGAGTTGCTGGACTGGGTGCAGGCCACGGCGTCGTTCGGATTTCTGGAGGCCTATTGCGCCTTTGTGATGCCACTGGCGCAGGACGCACGCGACCGGTTCTACACCGAGGGCATGGAGGCGGCGGCGTTGTATGGCGCGACTGGCGCGCCGCGCAGCGAAGCGCAGTGCCGTGCGTTGTTCGCGCGCATGATGCCGAAACTGGAACCGTCGAACATCGTGTTTGAATTTCTGGACATTGTGCGGCGCGCGCCGGTTCTGCCGCCGCTGCTGCGCCCGGTGCAGGGCCTGTTCATCCGTGCGGGCGTGGAGATTGTGCCGGAAGATATCAGGATGCGGCTGGGACTGGAAAAACACGGACTGAGTCCGCTGGAACGCGGGCTGGTGCGGCGTGCAGGCGCGATGGCTGACAGGCTGCGGTTGCCCGGCCCTCCTGTCGATGCCTGTGTACGGATGGGCCTGACGCCGGATTATCTCTACCGGTGAGGAACCGGCATGCGCGTCGTGCGTCTGGGCAACAAGCCTGTTCGTGGTAGCGTGCGTCCCTCATCCTTCGGCAGGCTCAGGATGAGGAGAATGAAGCAGGGGAGGACCGGCGATGGCCAAACTGAAAATCTGGCAGGTGGATGCGTTCGCGTCGAAGGTGCTGGAAGGCAATCCCGCCGCCGTGGTGCCGCTGGACAGCTGTCTGCCGGACGCGCTGATGCAGCGCATCGCAGGCGAAAACAATCAGGCCGAGACGGCGTTTTTCGTGAAGACGGGACATGGCGCGTACGATCTGCGCTGGTTCACGCCGGAGGTGGAGGTCGATCTGTGCGGCCATGCCACCATGGCCAGTGCTTATGTGGTGTTCAATTTTGTCGATCCATCACTCGATCGCGTGTCCTTTATGACGCGTTCGGGTGAACTGACGGTGCTGCGAGGCGAAAAAGGTCGCAATGTGATGTCGCTGCCCGCCAAC
>JAFIHO010000415.1 GCA_017849395.1 Hyphomicrobiales bacterium | reverse complement strand
CGCCCGCGCCGATGGTGAAGCCCCAGATCGAATATTGGACGCGTTGCGACGCGGTCCAGTTGGGCGTTTCCACCAACTCCCTGTTGGCGAAGGAGATGGTGACCGAACACGCCGCGTTCTGGCAGATGCGCGACAGCGGCCCGTCCGCGACGCGGGTATGGGTGTAGCCGACCGATGTGTAGATCGAAAAATTCTCCATCGGGAAGATGGCCGCCTCGGCATCGACGCCGTCCAAATTCACCGAACCGATATCGCGGTCCACGCTGATGCCCTGCTCGGCATCGAAGGTGGACTGGATGCGGTGCTTGAACTGGGTGTTGTAGGCGGTGACGGAGAAGTTCAGGTCCCCGCCATTGTAGCGATAGCCGATGTCATAGGTGTTGGTGGTTTCGGGCTTGACGTTGGCAAGGCCACTGAACACGCAACCGGGCGCCGCGCCGTTGATCGCGCCATTCACCAGGCATTTGCCGTTGTTGCCGCCATTATAGAGATTGTCGGTGCGCGGCGCGGACAGGCCCGCCGCAAAGGCGACGAAGAACTGATGCTCCTCACCGAAGGGCGACCAGGACAGGCCGGCATTGGGCAGCACCCGATTATACTTCACGGTCTTTTCAAACGGCTTCGTCCAAGATGCAGTGGCGGCCTGTCCAGCGAACTGCCCGGTGCCGTAGGCGGCGACCGGTCCCAGTGGCGCGGCCGAGGTGCAGTATTGGAACTGCGGCCCCGGATTGATCTGGTTGAAGCTTCCCGTGGCGCCCGTGTAGCACATCTGGTTGAGGTTGCGCTGCAGGAAGGGCGCGCGCACGCCGGCGCTCAGATGAACTTCATCATCCAGGAAGTCGCCCTCATACGCGAAAGCGACCTGGTTGAGGATGGCAGTGCTGCGCCGGTCGCGGGTGCGGATCGGCGTACCGTCCGCCGCCAGCACGCGGTGCGCGATGTCGCGATAGCCCGCGAACACGTCGAAGGGATTTCCCTTGGCATCCATGAACGCCATCATGCCGGTCTGGCGATGCAGGCCGAAATCCAGCGTGTAGGCCGCCTGCACCGTATGCTTCGGCGCGATCTTCCACAGCAGCGAGGTGTTGAGGCCATAGCGGATCGTGTTGGTGTTGTTGGGCGAGAAGACACTGGTCTGGTCCAGAAAATCCCCGTCGCCATTCAGGTCCACGCCCGCCGCGCCGCCGCGCCCTCTCAGGCGGGGGTCTGTCTCGTTCAGCACCGTGATGCCGCCGCCATTGGCGCGCACATACTGGATGCTGGGATCGACCGTGAGGCTGAGTTCGTCGTTCAGATGGAACAGCGACGCCAGACGGATATTGCCCGTATCGGACGGATTGGTGCGCACATTGTAATAGCCCGTGCAGACCGAAGTCGTGCCGCCGGAGGATGTCGCCTCGATATCCGCCAGCCCGTTGCGCGTGGCGGCGCGGGGGCACACGGACGCCTGATCGTAGCGCAGGCCATATCCGTCCGCGATATCCGGCGTGCGCGGATTGCCGACGCCGACATAATTGCCGTCATTGTCCAGCGCGACATTGGGCGCCGCGACACCCATTGCGCCGCCCGGAAGAGCCGGATTGGCAACGGCCGCCAGCGTCGCGACATTCCAGTATCCCGCATCGCCCCGCACCGGCAGGAAGGTGACGGAATTGTAGAAGTGGTTGCGGTTGACGTTGAAATGCGCGCCCAGGCTGATCCAGCCGAGATCGCCGAGGTCCTGATAGATCAACGCATTGACCTGACGCTTCAGCAGCGCGCCGGGACCTTTCCACTTGTCATTCCGGTTATAGGAGAATGTCACGAACGCCCTGGTATTCCAGGGACCGAACTCACCGCTATCGACGCGGCCGAAGGCGCGCACATGGTTGAAGGAGCCGTAGGAAAAGTCGCCCAGCAGCGAGAAATCCTGCTTGGGACGATCGGTCAGGACCGAGATCACGCCGCCGGTCGCCGCCGCGGTCGGGCTGTCCACATCGGTGGTACCCTGATTGACCGAGGCGGAAGCGATGATCTCGCTGTCCGCGACCTGGCCGGTGAAGATCGCATAATTGCCGGTGTCGTTCATCGGCATGCCGTCCCAGGTGAAGGAGATGCGGTTGCCGTCGAAGCCGTGAAGGCGGACATTGCCGCCCGCGCCGCCGAAGGGATCGCCCTGTGTGAAGTTGAAGCCCGGCACATTATTCAGGGATTCGAACACCGTCTGGCTGGGAGACTGCGTGTTCAGGAACTCCTGGGTGATGGTGGAGCGTTCCTTTGGCACCGTGATCGGATTCATGATGCCGCCCGCCCGCAAGGATTCGGCGGAAACCACCACGGTTTCGATGGCCTGTGTGCCGGTCGATTGCGCGAAGACGGGGCCCGCAATCAGCGTCAGCACCGGACTTGCGCCCATCATCAGGAAATTCTTGAACGTCTTTGTCATCTGGACCCCCTAGCTGTTTGACGATGTCACGCCGTGAACAGGCAGCCGGAGATCACCTACCGGCCGCAGAACACGCCCGATACGCAGCGCGAACTCGCCCCTTCGCGCATGCAATAAATTTGCATCCACGAACTACGCGGTCAATTTATGTGAGGCGTTTTTCAAATTTGCGACGCGAGCGTGCGCATTTTGACACGCACGCGAGAAATCCAGCATTTGCCGAATTTACATGCGTCTATCTGATTGCTTCATTGGCATGACAACGCCGCTGAAAGACGCATTCTCGAACTGTATGTGCGCCGGTTCCGCCTATGTTGCTAATGCGAGATGCGATTTTTCCCTCGCCGTTCAGGCTTCGAGGCGCGCGAAGAAAGCAAGCAACAGCCGCTCCACTTTCTCGTAAGCCTTTGCGGCCTCAGCGAGAGTTTCCTCATGCGTGAGCGGATGCTGGGCGATGCCTGCGGCGAGATTTGTCACCAGTGACAGGGCGGCGACCGTCATGCCGCAATGACGCGCGACCAAACATTCGGGGACCGTGGACATGCCCACCGCATGAGCACCCAGCCTGCCGAACAGGCGTATCTCTGCGGGCGTTTCGAAATTCGGACCAAGGCACCACAGATAGATTCCGGATCTGACCGCTATGCCTTCCGCCGCGGCTGCCTCGGCCATCAGGGCGCGCAGCCGCAGATCATAGGCATCGGTCATGTCCGGGAAGCGAGGGCCGACGCTGTCGTCATTCGGCCCGATGAGCGGATTCATCGAGGTGAAATTGATATGGTCCTCGACGATCATCAGCGTGCCCGCCACCATCTCCGGCGTCAGTCCGCCGGATGCGTTGGTCAGGATCAGCCGCTCCACGCCCAATTTCCTCAGTATACGGATCGGCAGGGCGATGGCCTGGGCGGGGTGGCCTTCATAGATGTGGATGCGCCCTGCCATGATCGCCAGCGGCAGCGCGCCGATCTTGCCGGTCATCAGCCTGCCCGCATGGCCCAATACGGTCGAGGCGGAGAAGCCGGGAATATCGGCATAGGAAATGGATTTCGCGTCCGTCAGCCGGTCGGCGAATTTGCCGATGCCGCTGCCCAGGATGATGGCGGTCTTGGGGAAGGCATCGCCCAGGCGGGCGCGGATCGCGGCGGCACCCTCGTCTATCGCATTCTGTGTCATGGCGGCGATTTAGCAGCGCTGGGCTTTGATGGACAAGGGTTGGCCCATCTGGAACAATGGCGGGGCAAATCACTGGTCAAGGGCGCTCCTGAAGGCAGGGGCAGGAAACGCCCGGAAACGGCATAAATTGCGCGCCATCATCGCGGTTCTGGACTCCTTCGGCATCGGCGCCCTCCCGGATGCCGGTCGCTTTGGTGACGCTGGGGCAAATACTTTCGGGCACATCATCAAGGCGGCTGCCGATGGTCACGCAGACGGCGCGGTGCGAAAAGGGCCGCTCAACATTCCCAATTTGCTTTCGCTGGGGCTGGGGCTTGCGGCGAATGATGTCGATCCGTCGGTCCCCGCAATGGACAACGGTCCCGCGACGGGCCTCTATGGCGCCTGTGCCGAGCGCAGTTATGGCAAGGACACGCCCAGCGGCCATTGGGAGATGATGGGCCTGCCGGTGGAATATGACTGGGGCTATTTTCCAAAGACCGTTCCCACCTTCCCCAGGGAATTGACCGACGCGCTGATCGCGCGGGCGAAGCTGCCGGGCATATTGGGCGACTGCCATGCGTCGGGCACAGAGATCATCGAGAAGTTCGGCCTGGAGCATATCAGGACGGGCAAACCGATCTGCTACACCTCCGCCGACTCGGTTTTCCAGATCGCGGCGCATGAGACGCATTTCGGTCTGGAGCGGCTGTATGAGCTCTGCCACATCGCGCGCGAGCTGGTTGATCCGTACAATGTCGGCCGCGTGATTGCGCGGCCTTTCGTGGGCGAGAAGCCGGGCGCATTCAAGCGCACCTATAACCGGCATGACTATGCCATGCCGCCCTTCAGGCCGACCTTGCTGGACATCGCCAAGAACAAGGGGCGGCAGGTGACGGGCATCGGCAAGATCAGCGACATCTTCGCCGGGCAAGGCATCACCCATTCCATCCCGACCGAAGGCAATGACGACACCTTCGCGCGCATGATCGAATGCGCGAACACCATGCCGGACGGGTCGATCACCTTCGCCAACTTCGTGGATTTCGACCAGAATTTCGGCCATCGCCGCAATATCGCGGGCTATGCCGGCGCGCTGGAGGCGTTCGATGCGCGCATCCCGGCGCTGCAGGCGGCGCTGAAGCCCGGCGATCTGGTGGTGTTCTCTGCCGATCATGGCTGCGATCCCACCTGGAAGGGCACCGATCACACACGCGAATATATCCCGATGCTGGCTTTCGGGCCGGGCATCGCGCCGGGGCCGGTGGGCAAGCGCAAAAGCTTTGCCGATATCGGGCAATCCATCGCCGCGCATCTGAAACTGGGACCGCTGGAAGCTGGAGAGTCTTTCCTGTGAATCTGGAACGCCACGGATCGCGCATCGGAGATCTGACCGCCATCGAGATGGTGAAATGCGCCACGCCGCAGGAAGCCTATGACCGACTGCTGACACTTCATACAGCGGCCATCAAGGAGATCGAGACCGCCTTCGCCGCCTTCTCGCGCGGCGATGTCACGACGCCTGGCGATCATCCGGTCTATCCCTATCTCAGCATCGAGGTGCCGCGCGGCGTGATGCCCGGCGCGACGACCCGCGCCTTCGGCAAGGTGACGCGCGCCGGGCGGTACGGCACCACCATCACGGCGCCGCATCTGTTCAAGACCTATCTGATCGAGCAACTGACCCTGTTGGCGGACAATTACCAGGCCGCGATCTTTGTCGGCAAAAGCCGCGATCCCATTCCGCTGACCTTCGCGGTGGAACGCGCCGCCGCCCAGATGAACGCCGAACAGCGCGTGCGCATGGCGGAACGCTTTCCCATGCCGCGGCTGGATACGGCGCATGACTCCATCGTAGATGGCGCGACCTGGGCCGGGCCCGGCCCCGCGCCGCTGTCCCTCTTCTCCGCCGAGCGGATCGATTTCTCACTGCATCGCTTGCGGCATTACACCGGCACCGATCCGGAACTGTTCCAGAGCTTCATCCTGTTCACCAACTATCAGCGCTATATCGACGAGTTCGCCGTCTATTGCGCGGGCGAGGTGGAGGCAGGGCGCGCAGAAAAGTTCGTCGAGCCTGGCGGGCGCACCACGATGAAGGGCAAGGAGCCGGACCGGCCGCCGCTGGCCAAGCTGCCGCAGATGCCCGCCTATCACCTGGTGCAGCCGAACGGTAGCGGCGTCACGCTGGTCAATATCGGCGTGGGGCCCAGCAACGCCAAGACCATCACCGACCATCTGGCGGTGCTGCGCCCGCATGTGTGGCTGATGATCGGCCATTGCGGCGGCCTGCGCGCCAGCCAGCGGCTGGGCGATTATGTGCTGGCGCATGGCTATCTGCGCGACGATCAGGTCCTTGACGACATGCTGCCGCGCGAAATTCCGGTGCCTGCGCTGGCAGAAGTGCAGGTGGCGCTGGCCAATGCCGTGTCGGAAATCACCGGCGCGAAAGGCCAGACACTGAAAGAGCGGTTGCGCACCGGCACGGTGGTCACCACCGCCGACCGCAACTGGGAACTGCGCTTCAAGGAATTGTCGATGCGCTTCAACCAGTCGCGCGCCATCGCCAT
>JAFIHO010000043.1 GCA_017849395.1 Hyphomicrobiales bacterium | reverse complement strand
TAATACGATTATAATACTAGCGACCAACCCACTAGCAGATGTAGCGCAAACATTGCTCGATCCAAGGCTGAGCAAGAAATGAGAAAACTGGCGAAATCCTGGCCATGGCTGGCCGAGCCGCGCGTTTGGGTGGGCGGCACCATTCTGCTGACAGTTGTTCTGGTGGCAATCCTTGCGCCATGGCTGGCGCCGCGCGATCCGGGTGAACAGGACCTGCTCAATATCCTGATCCCGCCCATGTGGGAGCCTAGCGGCAGCGCCGATTTCCCGCTGGGCACTGACAATCTGGGGCGGGATGTGCTGTCGCGCCTGATCTATGGCACGCGTGTCGCGATTATCGTGGCCACGGTCGCCCCCCTGGGCGCGGCGCTGATCGGCACGGTGCTGGCGCTGATCGGCGGATATTTCGGCGGCTGGATCAGCGCCGTGATCGCCCGCGCCATCGACATCTGGATGTCGGTCCCGCCGGTGGTGCTGGCGCTGATCTTCATGGTCGGCTTCGGCGCGGGGCTGCGCAATGTCATCCTGGCCATCGTCATCATCAACTGGACCCGTTTCTGCCGCGTGCTGCGCGGCGAGGTGATGGTGCTGATGAAGCGCGATTATGTGGCGGCGGCGAAGCTGACCGGCCTCAAGCCTTACCAGATCATATGGCGGGATATCGTGCCCGGCATCCTGCCCACCCTGACAGTGCTGTTCAGCGTTGAGATGGGTATCGCGGTCGTGGTGGAAGCGGTCATGTCGTTCATCGGCCTGTCGGTCGAGCCGGATGTCACCACCTGGGGCGTCATGGTGGCAGACGGTTTATCGGCGATGTTCAGCGCGCCCACGGCGCTCATCATTCCCATGCTGGCGATTATCCTGATGGTCCTCGGCACCACGCTTCTGGGCGATGGGCTGCGGCGCTCCACAGACCCGCGCCTGTTCGAACGCGACGAGGTGACGGCATGACCGCATTGCTGGAATTGCGCGATGTCACCGTTACGGCGGGCAAGACGGATGGCGTCGCCATCATCCGCGATGTGAACCTGTCGCTGGATCGCGGCGCAATTCTGGGCTTGGTGGGCGAATCCGGCGCCGGCAAGAGCATGATCGGGCGGCTTATCGGACGGCAACTGCCCGGCTCGTTCCGTGTCACACAGGGACAGGTTCTGTTCGAGGGGCAGGATCTTCTGGCGATGTCGCCAGCCGCGCACCGCGAATTGCTGGGACGGCGTATCGCTTTCATCCCCCAAGAGCCGATGAGCGCGCTCAATCCGGTCATCACCATCGGCGACCAGATGGACGAGCATCTGGCCCGCCAGGGTGTTCCGGTCGCGGATCGCCGCGCGCGCGCCGCCGCCGCGCTGGCGGAAGTGAAAATTCCCGGCCCGGAAGAGGTGCTGGACAAATACGCCTTCCAGCTTTCGGGCGGCATGTGCCAGCGCGTAATGATCGCGATGGCCTTCCTGAGCGATCCAGACCTGGTGATTTCCGACGAAGCGACCACCGCGCTGGATGTCACCACACAGACCCACATCATCCGACTGCTGCGCAGCCTGCAGCAACGGCGCGGCACCGCCATCATTTTCATCACGCATGATTTGCGGCTGGCAGCGCATGTGTGCGACCGCATCGCAGTACTCTATGCGGGCGATGTTTTCGAGTATGGCGACGCCAAAGCCGTGCTGGCCGAGCCGCGCCATCCCTACACCCAGGCGCTGAATAACGCGAACCCGCCGCTGGGTGGAGAGATTGCCCGCCTGACGCCCCTGCCCGGTCAGATGCCATCCCCCGCCGATCTGAAGCGTCAGACCGGCTGCCGTCTTGTAACGCGCTGCCCGCTGGTGACAGAGGCTTGCAGCAAGGGTGTCCCCGCCCTGGTTCCGGCCGGACCAGATCAGGCGATCCGCTGCATCATGACCGCGCCGCCCAAGATCGCCGCCAACGAAAATTCGGTAACGCGCCCGAACATCGCGGAAAAAGGCTTGCCGTTACTCGCGGTGGAAGGCCTCAACAAAAGTTATGTCACGCGGCGCGGCTGGCGGGAGACTTCGCGGGTCGATGCGGTGATCGGTGCGGAATTCTCCATCGCTCCGGGCGAGTTTGTTGGCATCGTGGGCGAGAGCGGCAGCGGCAAATCCAGCATGGGCCGCCTCATCATGGGGCTTGAGGCACCAGATGCCGGGACGATCGCGTTGCATGGCGTGCCGCTGGGCGAGAACGAAGCCGACTGGCAACGCCGCATCGCTGCAATCCAGTTCGTGTTCCAGGATCCCCGCTCGGCGCTCAATCCGCGGCGGCGGGTTCTGAGTCTTGTCACGCAGAAGCTGGAAGCCAAGTCGGCCGTACCTTCAGACCGCAAGCGCCGCGCCGAGGAACTGATGGAAGATGTCGGCATGCCGCTGGCGATGCTGGAGCGTTTTCCGCGCCAGATGTCGGGGGGCCAGCGCCAGCGCGTAAATATCGCGCGCGCGCTTTGCGACATGCCGCAACTGCTTATCGCAGACGAGATCGTATCCGGTCTGGACGTTCTGGTGCAGGCGCAGATTCTGAACCTTCTGCTGGCGCTGCGGGCAGAGCATAATATCGCGCTGCTGTTCATCTCCCATGACCTCGCCGTGGTGCGATATCTGTGCGACCGAGTGCTGGTCATGCAAAAGGGTCGCATTGTCGAGACCGGCCCCACGGAGACCGTGTTCCGCGACCCCGCGCATCCCTACACGAAAGAACTGCTGGCCTCCGTCCCGCCGGAGGACTGGCGGGTGCAGTGGCCTGCCTGACGCCCTGTTTTTCCCGAACCGCCCCGCGCAACAGATCGTGCGCCGGGGGGAAAGACCCCAACCGGAAGGGCCGGTAAGGTAGAGAAAATCCTGGCAGAGAAAGCATTTCCATGCACGTGCAACCCCTTAAAGGCTCCTTTGGCGCGGACATCTCCGGCGTGGACCTGAAGGACCCGTCCACCCACAAGGCGGTGGTCGATCTGTTCCATCTGCATGGCGCCATCGTGGTGCGCGGCCAGGAGCTTGAGCCCGAACATCAGCTCGCCTTCACCCGCGCCTTCGGTACGCCGGAGTTGAACCAGGGCAGCGTCTTTACCTATCCGGGCCATGAAGAAATCCTGGTGATCTCCAACCGCGTGGTGGACGGAAAGGTCCTTGGCAATCTGGATGCGGGCATCGGCTGGCATACCGATTCATCTTATCTGGAAGAGCCGGTGATGTGCACCATGCTGTATGCGATGGAAGTGCCCGCGGTCGGTTCAGACACGCTGCTGGCCGATCTGTGCGCCGCCTATAACGATCTGCCCGAGGAACGGCGCAAGGAACTGGACCCCTTGGTCATTCATCACAGCTTCCGCGCGCTGCGCGAGATGCAGGGCGCCGATCCTGCGACCATCAAGCCGATTCCCGATGTCATGCATCCGATGATCCGCAAGCATCCCGTCGACGGCCGCAAGGCGCTGTGGGTTTCCACCGGCACGGTGCGCGGCATCGTCGGCATGGAAAATCCCAAGGGGCTCAATCTGATCGAGGAACTGGTCGCCCACGCCACCCAGGACAAATATGTCTATGCCCACAAGTGGAAAGTCGGTGACGTTCTGGTTTGGGATAATCGCTGCACGCTGCACACCGGCACCAATTTCGACCGCGAGAAATATATCCGCCATGTTCACCGCACCTGGGTGAAGGGCGACCGGCCGTTCAACTAGGGCAGGATTCGGCGGACGGATTCCCGTGTCCGCTTCGACACGTGCCTCAAAGCGAGAAGGCGGGCGTTCCGCGTGCGCCGGCTTCCATTTGCTCACCGATACGCGACGCGGGTTTGACCCGCCCCTGGCGTCGAGGCCTTGGCGGCGGGCAACATCGGGTTCGACACCGATAAACTCCGCACCTTGCCTGTCCCACGGACCCTGCGAGCGGGATAACCGGGTCCGGCGGTTCGATGTCCCACCACCCGGAGCGCCTCTGTCATCCTTCCCGATGCGGGCGCACGCGAGCTTGCACCCTGTCCTGTATGGCCTCGCGATTACCTTACTTCATACTGTCCTCGGTTCGTCACACATGAGAACAAATACAGAACAAATATTGAGGTTTCAAGTACAGGGGTAGAATTTCACGATCCGGAAAGACACCGGTTATCCGACGCGGCGCTAGGGTCTGGACTCAATTGTCCGCCCACGATCTCAGGTGTCATGGCCCACTTAGGTGGGCGATCCAGGGCAAGCGGTACGAATTTCGAGAGTCTTTGTGTGGCCCTGGATCGCCCGGTGAGTTGCTAGCGAC
>JAFIHO010000414.1 GCA_017849395.1 Hyphomicrobiales bacterium | reverse complement strand
GCATCTCGTTGCCTCTCGTTGGTCCGCGGCAGAATTGCGTGCGGGGAACACCCTTCGGAGCTTCCTGAAAGATTGGCGCGTGAGCCGCGCGCTTTGATGAGGATGCTTTGCGCCGCCGTGATTTTCTGTCAACGAGAATTGCTGCGCAGCAACAAACGCACCGCCATTTCCCTACCGGGTGTGTCTTTGAAAATACAAATTTATGACAGTTCGTCACTTTTTCGGCATGATGCGGGTGGCCTGGCGGGCTTTTCTTTCACGCCATTACCCCCCATCTTCAGGGGGAATCACCTTGGATATTAAAAGACATGGCCTTGATCGGACCTGGGGGGCGGCCCATCGCCTCCCGCCCCGCGGAAAAAGCGGGCGACGCAGCGGCAAGCCCCCACATCAAGGACTCTGGCCTGGCCACTTTCGCCGCCGATGTGCTGGACGCCAGCCGCGAAGTGCCGGTGATCGTCGATTTCTGGGCGCCCTGGTGCGGCCCGTGCAAGACCTTGGGCCCGGCGCTGGAAAAGGCCGTCAATGATGCCGCCGGTGCGGTGCGACTGGTGAAGGTCAATATCGACGAGAATCCCGAGATCGCGCAGCAGTTGCGCATTCAGTCGATCCCCACCGTGTACGCCTTCCGCAACGGCCAGCCGGTGGACGGTTTCATGGGCGCGATTCCCGAAAGCCAGGTGAAGGCCTTTGTCGGCCAGCTTGCGAAGGGCGGCGGCGGCCATGACCATGATCACGATCACGGCCATGGCGGACCGGAACATACCGCTGAAGTGCTGTCGATTGCCCAGCAGGCCCTGGAGAGCGGCGACGTCGCCATGGCGGCACAGGCCTATGGCCATGTGCTGCAGGATGAGCCGGGGCACCCCGGCGCGGTGGCGGGCCTTGCCGCGAGTTATCTCAGAAGCGGCGACATCGAGCGCGCGAAATCGACCTTGCAACTGGTCCGCCCGGATGGCGCCAATGATGAAGCCATCCGCGCCGTCGAGGCCGAACTGAAGCTGCGCGAAGCCGCGCCCGCCCCCAGCGCCGCCGATCCGTTGAAGGCGCGGCTGGCGGCGAACGCGAATGATCATCAGGCGCGCTACGATCTGGCGCTGGCGCTGGATGCGGCGGGCGACCGCGACGGCGCGCTGGCCGAGCTGCTGGAACTGGTGAAGCGCGACCGCAAATGGAACGAAGATGCGGCGCGCAAGCACCTCGTGACACTGTTCGAGGCGATGGGGCCCACCGATCCGCGCACCATCGAGGCGCGCCGTAAATTGTCGTCGCTGTTGTTTTCCTGACGGAGAAGACACGTGAAAGCCCTGGCCGGCGTGTTTATTGTGTTGGGTCTTGCAGCGCCCGTTTGGGCCGGGCCCGTGGAGGAATTGATGGCGATGGATCGCGCCTTCGCCAAAATGGCGCGAGAGACAGGCTATAATGAAGCCTATCTCGCCTATCTGGCTGCGGACGGGCAGACTTTCACCGGCGCGCATCCGGTGAAAAACAAGGCAGACGCGATCAAACAGTTCGCCGATCCCAAGAATGCCAGCCCCGATCCGAAGAAGAATATCCGCACATGGCAGCCCGACTTCGCGGGCGTGTCCGCCGACGGCACGATGGGCTGGACCGAAGGCCATTGGCTGCACAAGGGACCGGCGGGCAACGGTACCGGCCATTACATGACCGTCTGGGTGAAAGAGAAGGGCGCATGGAAAGTGCGCGCCGATCTTGGCTCCAACGACGCGACGCCCTGATCCATGGCCTCGCCACATTATCACAGCTTCTCCGACCTGCCGCGCAGCCTGCCGCTGTTTCCCTTGACCGGGGTCGTGCTGCTGCCGCGCGGCGCGCTGCCGCTGAACATCTTCGAGCCGCGCTATCTGGAGATGGTCGATGACGCGCTGCGCGGAGACCGCCTGATCGGCATGATTCAGCCGGTCGAGAATGAAGATTTGGTGCTGCGCCCGAAACTGTCGCAGGTCGGCTGCGCCGGGCGCATCGTGGCCTATCGCGAGACCGACGATAATCGCTATCTCATCACCCTGTCGGGGGTATGCCGGTTCCGGCTGGATGGCGAGGTCGATGCCGTCACCGCCTATCGCAAGGGTCTGTGCGATTTCGCCGCCTTCGCGAGCGACCTGGCCGGCGCGGAAGAGAATGATTTCCCCCGCGACCGGCTGATGGCGGCGCTGCGCAGCTATCTTTCCAGCCGCGACCTGAAGGCCGACTGGAAAAGCGTGATGTCCGCGCCCAGCGAGGCGCTGGTCAATGCCCTGTCGATGATGTGTCCCTTCGATCCCGCCGAGAAGCAGGCGCTGCTGGAAGCCCCGACCCTTGGGGAGCGGGTTTCGACCCTGGTGGCGCTGCTGGAAATGTCGGGCGGCGGCGCGGGCCCCGTCACGCTCAATTAAGCGGCGGTGTGATGGAAACTGATCCCAAATTGCTGGAAATCTTGGTCTGCCCCGTGACCCGCACGACGCTGAAATTCGATCGCGAGCGGCAGGAACTGATCAGCCGCGCCGCGGGACTGGCCTATCCCATCCGTGGCGGCGTGCCGATCATGCTGCCGGAGGAAGCGCGCGAACTGACGGATGGGGAGCGGCACTGATGGCCTGGCCTTCGGAACTGCGTCTCAACACGGCGCGCGACGTGCTGACGGTGGCGTTCGACGATGGCGCGGCCTACGCGCTGGCGGCGGAATATCTGCGGGTGGAATCGCCCAGCGCCGAAGTGCGCGGCCATGGCCCCGGCCAGAAGCAGATCATCACCAGCGCGGAGGATGTGAAGATCGACCGGCTGGAGCCCATCGGAAATTATGCGGTCCGCATCATCTTCGATGATGGCCATGACACCGGGCTCTTCAGTTGGGATTACCTGTACAAGCTGGGCCGCGAGCGCGAGCGCATCTGGGGCGAATATCTCAAGGCGCGCGCGGCGCTTTAGCCGCCCTTTTTCGGCAGCGCGCGGACGCCGCCCAGGAACAGCGCGGTGGCGAAGGCGGCGGAGGCGGCGGGATCCATGTCTTCGCGCGACAGCATGCGTTCGGAAATCTCGAACGCCACGCCCACAATCGCGGCCATCAGGAAATCAGCATCGACATCGGGGAAAAGCCCGTTCGCGATCGCGGTCTCGAGATCCTCGCGCAGTTCCTCAAACCCCGCAATCACTTCGGGCGTGTCGATGCGCAGACGGCTGGCGTCGGCGGCATGGCGCAGATGACGGAAATCCTCGCGGTTGCGCGAGACGAATTCGAAGAAAGTGCGGAAGCTGCCGGAGATGAAGGCTTCGACGGAATCCGCCCGGGTCCGTTCCTCGCGCAGGCGCGGGCGGATGGCGAGCGCCACGTCATCGCGGATCGCCTGGTACACTTCTTCCTTGGACTTGAAATAATTGTAGAAGGTGCCGGACGCCAGCGGCGTGGCGCGGATGATGTCGCGCACCGTGGCGGCGCCGAAACCGATCTCGCTGAACACCTTGCGGGCCGCCGCGAGGATGGTCTCACGATTCTGCAACTTGGTCTGTTCGCGACGGCCGCGCGCGGCATCGCGTTTGATGACGGCTTCCATAGGCGCTCCAGCCTTGATCGGGACAATCTAGCTGGCCGTGACACTACGTCAATTTCTTGGCGCAAGAAGGCTGGGGACGCCCCGCGAAACCCGACCCGGCGGGGTAGCATGCGCCGGGCCATGCCCCCAAAGCCCGATTTGTGATGATCGCGGTCGTCAGGCTTTTGTGGCGTCCACACCGACCGCATGGGCAAGACTCGCAAAGCCGTCCCGGGCGAGGCACGCTGACAGATCACGGTTAATGCGGGCGACCAGCCCAGGCCCGCCATAGACCAGCGCGGTGTAGAGCTGCACCAGCGATGCCCCGGCGCGTATCTTGGCATAGGCATCCGCGCCGCTGGCGATGCCGCCCGCGCCTATCAAGGCTATGCGCGTGCCCAGCCGGGCATGCATTTTCCTGAGGATCGCGGTGGACGGCGCGAACAGCGGCGCGCCCGACAGTCCGCCGGTTTCGGCGGCATGAGGACTTCTGAGCGGCGGACGCGCGATGGTGGTGTTGGAGACGATGACGCCGTCTATGCCCGCCGCCAGCACCACGGCGGCGATATCGTCCAAGGCCGGATCGTCCAGGTCCGGCGCTATTTTGAGAAGGAGCGGAATGCCCCCCCGATCCGTTCGCGCACGGAGGAGCCGGGCCCGCGCATCCGTCAGTGTACCGAGCAATCGCGCGAGTTCGTCCTTGTTCTGCAGGCCCCGCAAGCCAGGCGTGTTGGGCGACGAGACATTGACCGTTACATAATCGGCAAGCGGCGCGAGCTTCTCAAAACTGGCCGCGTAATCGGCGATGCGGTCTTCGCTGTCCTTGTTGGCCCCGATATTGATGCCGACAAGGCCGCCGGATTTGCGGGCCGCAAGATTGCGCGCCACGACGTCCATGCCTGCATTGTTGAAGCCCATGCGGTTGATGACGGCGCGATCCTCTGTCAGCCGGAACAGGCGGGGGCGCGGATTGCCCGCCTGCGGGCGGGGCGTGACGGTGCCGCATTCGACGAAGCCGAAGCCGAACCTGGCCATCGCGTCAGGGACTTCCGCATTCTTGTCGAAGCCCGCCGCCAGACCCACCGGGTTGGGAAAATGCAGCCCGAACACCTGCATGGCCAGACGCGCATCGGCGGGCGCGGGACGCGGCGTCAGGGCCGCCCCTGCTCCGGCCAGCCGCAAGGTCGCCAGATGCGCGGGTTCGGCCGGCAGACAGCGCAGTAATCCCGTCATCAGGTCGAGCAGCATGGCGGCTTGCAACTTCTCCTTGCAGTTCCTACTGGACGCCAACGGGCGCATATTCTATATATATAGGAATAATTCCCGTAAAACCCGGAATGATTCCTAATCTCTTAACCCTGATATGCTGACCCACCCGCAGATCTGGCGCGCCATCGACGCACTTGCCGCCCGGCATGGCATGTCGCCCTCCGGTCTGGCCAAGCTCGCCGGGTTAGACCCCACCACATTCAACAAAAGCAAGCGCGGCGCGGCCAATGGCAAGCTGCGCTGGCCGTCGACCGAAAGCCTGGCCAAGGTGCTGGCTGCCACCGGCTCCAGCCTGGAGGATTTTGTCGCGCTGGTGGCGGGCGACGCACATATGGCGCGCAGCCGCATGGTGCCGTTGATCGGCATGGCCCAGGCGGGCAGCAAGGGTTATTTCGACGATGCCGGATTTCCCGCCGGATCGGGATGGGAAGAGATCGCCTTTCCCGAACTGTCGGGGGAGCATTGTTATGCGTTGGAGATCACCGGCGATTCCATGCTGCCGGTCTATCGCGATGGCGATCGCATCGTGGTGTCGCCCACCGGCAGCCTCAGGCGCGGCGACCGCGTGGTGGTGAAGACCCATGCCGGGGAAGTGATGGCCAAACAGCTTGGCCGCATGACGGCGCAGCGCATCGAACTGAAATCCTTCAATCCCGCCTTCGAGGATATGAGCTATCCGCTGGGCGAAGTCGCCTTCGTGCATCGCATCATCTGGGCGAGCCAGTAACCGGCACATGGACGAACAGCGCCTAGCCGGTGGAAAGGCGGGACCTGTCGGCCTGGCGCTGACGGCGATGGCTTCCATCCAGGTCGGAGCTGCGCTGGCCAAGGACATGTTCGCCGCCGTGGGAGCACCGGGCGCGGTGACATTGCGCGTGGTGCTGGCGGCCGCGATCCTGATGGCCGTGCTGCGGCCCTGGCGCTCGCCGGTTGCGTGGCGCGAATGGCGGCTGGTGCTGCCTTACGGCGCGGCGCTGGGGATCATGAATCTCTGCTTTTACGCGGCGCTGCGCACCATTCCGCTCGGCGTGGCGGTGGCGCTGGAGTTCACCGGGCCGCTGGCGGTGGCGGTCCTTGCCTCGCATCGCCTGCTCGATCTGCTTTGGGTGGGGCTGGCGGTGCTGGGGATCGCCTTGATGCATGCGCCGGGCGCAGCCGCGCATGTGGACCCCGAAGGCGTTGCCTATGCGCTGGCAGCGGGCGCGTGCTGGGCGCTCTATATCGTGTTCGGCAAGCGCGCCAGCATTCTGGGCTCTGCGCGTGCCGCAGCATTGGGCCTATGCGTGGCAGCGCTGGTGGTGCTGCCGGTGGGGATCGCGACGGCAGGATCGCGCCTGCTTGATATCTCACTGTTGCCGCGCGCCGTGGCGGTGGCTGTCTTGTCGAGCGCCCTGCCCTATACGCTGGAGATGGTTGCGCTGAAGCGGCTGCCGCAACGAACCTTCGGCATATTGATGAGCGCTGAGCCCGCCATCGCGGCGATGTTCGGGCTTCTGATGCTGGACGAGCGTCTGTCGCTGATGCAGTGCGCCGCCATTGTCTGTGTGATCGCCGCATCCCTGGGATCGGTGGCGGGCATTGGTCAAAAAGCCGGGAAGGACAGCGGTGCCGATTTTTCCGCGTCGCCGTAACCGCCTTGAGCCAGCGGCGGATGCATCCTGGCAGGAGCCGATCCTGCGCAAAGCCATCGCCGCCATTCTCACAATTCAGGGATACCCCTGATATCTGTGTACCCGCGCGGCAAAAATCGCTGCATCACCCGCCTTGAGCAGCTCCAGCAGATCGGCGGCGCGGCTGCGCACGAAGCGTTCATGGGCCGTGGCGGGCGTGGCATTCACCGCCGCCTCCAGCCGGGCGCGGATACGGGATTCGAAACGCGCGCGATCGTAGCCTGCGAGCGAGAGCGCCACCTGGTAATGAACCGCGACATTGCCAGGCGCCGCTGCAATCGCCTTTTCGAACAGCGCCAGGCCTGCGGCCTCGCTGGCGCCGAATATCTTGCGCGCCAGGAAGCTGCCGCCCAGCCGCACGATCTCGATATTCCAGCCGCCGAGCGCGGCCAGCGCGTAGGGATTCTTCGGATCGGCCTTCAGCGCCGCGTCGATGGCGTTCTTCGCTTCCTCCGGACGGCCTTGCAGCCGCGATACCAGCGGACCGGTGATGCGCGTCTCCTGCCCCAACGCCACCGCGAGCCAGACCTGACCTTCGGCATAGGCGGGATCGGCGGCGATAGCGCGGCGGGCAAACGCTTCGGCGCGCTCGAAACAGGGCATGCAGGGCTCCGGCTTCTGCACCGCCTCGGCCAGAATGGCGCGCGCCGCGATGGCATAGCCGGACGCTGTGCCTGCGGCCTCTCCGGCGCGTATCGCCTCGGCATAACGACCATCAGCATAGATGTCGTAAAGAGGATCGGCAGCGGCGGGCGCCGGCAACAGCGCCCAGATCAGCAGGAACGCGCCGCGCCTCAAGCGGTGATGTCTCCAGCCAAGGCGCGGCCGCTCAGCGCCGCCGTCTCCGCGCAGCCGAACAGCGCGGCGAAAGAGCCAAAACGTGGCCCCTGTGTCTGGCCGAACAGAACTTCGTAGAGCGCGGCGAACCAGGCGCGCAGAGGCTCGAAACCGTGGCTCTTGCCGACTTCATAGACCACATTCTGCACGGCAGTGCTGTCGCGTTCGTCGCCAAGCTTTCCCAGCTGCGCGGCGAGATCCTCCAGCGCCTTGCGCTCCTGGTCGGTGGGCGCGCGAT
Source organism: Hyphomicrobiales bacterium (assembly GCA_017849395.1). Lineage (GTDB taxonomy): Bacteria > Pseudomonadota > Alphaproteobacteria > Micropepsales > Micropepsaceae > Rhizomicrobium. The sequence goes on along the minus strand of JAFIHO010000414.1, from coordinate 5,289 downwards.
ATTTCTTCGCGGGCTTCACGAAATCCTCGTAATAACGGATCGCATAGCCGACCAGCTTCTCAAGTCCCGGATTCGCTTCCGGTGACGCGCCGGGCGCATAGGCGCGGATGAAACCCCACAATACATCGCGGTTATGCGCGTTGGAGGCTGACACGAGATTGAGCAGCAGCGCGAAGCTGACGGGATAGCGCTCATCCGGCGGATTGCCCGCATGGAGGTGCCACACTGGATTTTCCAGCTTCTGTTCGGCACCGGTTTCGCTGGAGTGATAGGATTCCAGAAACGCGACATAGTCATCGACCATCTTGGGAATCTGGTCGAAATAGAGCCTTTTGGCGGTGCGCGGCTTCTGGAACATGAACAGCGCCAGGCTTTCCTGGGTGCCATAGGTCAGCCATTCGTCCACCGACAGGCCATTGCCCTTGGACTTGGAAATCTTCTGGCCCTCTTCATCCAGGAACAGTTCGTAATTGAAGCCTTCCGGCGGCAGGCCGCCGAGCGCCTGGACGATCTTCGATGACAGTTCGACGGACGAAATCAGGTCCTTGCCCGCCATTTCGTAATCCACGCCCAGCGCGAACCAGCGCATCGCCCAATCGGCCTTCCACTGGCACTTCACATGGCCGCCGGTGACCGGCAACTCCGTGAGAGTGCCTTCATCCTCGAACACGATGGTGCCCTTCGCCTTGTTCCATTCCTTCAGCGGCACCTGCAGCACCTTGCCGGACTTGGGCGACACCGGCAGGAACGGCGAATAGGTGGCGCGGCGCTCCTCGCCCAGTGTAGGCAGCACGATCTGCATCACCGCTTCATAATTCTGCAGCAGCGTCAGCAGCGCGGAATCGAAACGGCCGGATTTGTAATAGTCGGTGCTGCTGGCGAATTCGTAGGTGAAGCCCGCATTGTCCAGGAAGGTCTTCAGCCGCGCATTGTTATGCGCGCCGAAACTGTCATGGGTGCCGAACGGGTCGGGTACGCTGGTCAGCGGCTTGTCGAGATAGCCGCGCAGCATCTCCGCATTGGGCACATTGTCCGGCACCTTGCGCAATCCATCCATGTCGTCGGAGAAGGCAAGCAGGCGCGTGGGCACATCGCTCATCGCCTCGAAGGCGCGGCGCACCCAGGATGTCCGCGCCACCTCGCCGAAGGTGCCGATATGGGGCAGGCCGGAGGGGCCATAGCCGGTCTCGAACAGCACACTCTCGACCGGCTGCCCGGCGGAACGGCGGCGCTCGATGCGGGCCAGAAGCTTGCGAGCCTCTTCAAAGGGCCAGGCCTTGGCGGCAAGCGCCTGTTCGCGGGTCGGTTTCACGGGGGAATTCATCTTTCGTTGACGGACGGTTTAAGCGTTTTGAAAGGGCGCGAAAGCTAGGATTTACTTAAGGATAGCGCAATGGCCGTGGATAATCTGGCACCTGGGGAAAAGGCGGAGGCGATATTCGCCGGCCGCATCGATATTCTTTTTGCCATGGGGCGGCACTATCTGTCCCTGCCCTTTGCCGTCCTGTGCCTGCCCGCCAGCTTCATGGCGTCGCATCCGCCGGGTTTCCTGCCGCTGGTTCCGTTGCTGCTGCAGATCGGTGTGGTCATCGCGGCCGAACAGCTTACCACCGCCTATCATAACCGCCCGCCCGGCAGCGATCCCGCTTTCTGGGCGCGCCGCTATACGTTCCTGTCGGCCATCGCGGGCGCGGTCTGGGGCCTGGGCGCCTGTTTATGGTTCGTGTGGGATTCCTTTCCGGCCCAGGCCTATCTGGTTCTGGCCTTCCTGGGCGTGGCGGCGGCGGAATTCATCGCCCGTTCCGCGCATCGCCCGGCCTATGCGGTGCATTGCTGCGCTTCGCTGCTGCCGCTGATCGCGATGCTGCTGTGGCATGGCGGACTTTACGCCACCCTGGCCGCGGCGCTGGTGGGCTTCTTCGGCGCTGTGCTGATCAGCTATTGCAACGGCATGGCGCGTCTGCTGGACGAAAGCGTGCGGCTGCGCAACGAGAATGCCGCATTGGTGGCGCGCCTGAGCCGCGAGAAGAGCCAGGTGATCGTCCAGCGTGACGCCGCCGAGGCCAGCGCCATGATCAAGAGCGCTTTCATCGCCAATATGAGTCACGAACTGCGCACACCGCTGAATGCCCTGCTGGGCATGGCGCAATTGCTGGAGCGCGCCGAACTGCCGCGCCGCCAGGCCGATCACGTCAAGGTGATGCTAGAAGCGGGCCGCGGCCTGCAGACCCTGATCGACGATGTGATCGCGCTGACCCGCGACGAATTCTCGCCGCATGAGGATGGCGATTGCGATCCTGCCCAGGCGGCGCGCGCCGTGACCCGGCTGCTGCAATCGCGCGCCTGGGAGAAGCGGTTGCGGCTGACGCTGAGCGCCGCGCCCAACCTGCCGCGCGTCGCGGCGGACCCGCGCCGCGTGCGGCAGGCGCTGCTGAAACTGGCCGACAATGCGCTGAAATTCACCGAGCGCGGACTGGTCGATATCCATGTCGATGTAATCGAGGCGAACGGTCATGCGCAGGTGCGCTTCACCGTGTCGGACACCGGCCCGGGAATTGCGCCGGACGCGGCCGACTGGCTGTTCAATCCCTTCGCGCCCGGCGACACATCCTATACCCGCCGACAGCAGGGCGCGGGACTGGGCCTGGCAGTGGCCAAGCGCATCATCGAACAGGCGCATGGCCAGATCGGCTTTGAAAGCCGTCCCGGCGAGGGATCGCATTTCTTCTTCAGCCTGCCCGTGTCGGGAAGCATCGCGGAAACCCCGCCAGCTTCCGCCGACGAGAACCAGCAACCGCCGCCCACCGGCCTGACCCTGCTGGCCTGTGTCCGCGCGGCGGAAGCGCCTGCCACTTTCGCCCGGCTGCTGGAGCCCTTCGGCAACAAGCTTGTAATCACCGCCACGCTGGCGGAGGCGATCGAGCGCGGCTCGCGCCAGAATTTCGACGCCATCATTGTCGGCGCGGCCGATGCCGATGTGCTGGCAGCGGCCCCAGGCGTGCAGGCGCCACTGGTCGCGGTGTTGCTGCGCGGCGACCGCACGCCCGCCGCCACGGACACCGTGCTGCGCTGGCCGGTAGAAGCCGATCCGCTGTATCGCGCGCTGGACGCTGTCTGCGTTAAACCGGACGAAGACACGGAGAACACACAGGAGAGCGCCCCCGCCATCGATGCCGGCGCGATCTCCGCGCTGGAACAGTCCGTCGGCGGCGCCAAGGCGCTGGTGGAAGTCCTGCAATGCTATATCGGAACCGCCGAAGACCTGATGTCGGCGTTGAACAGCGCCTGCAACGAGGACAAATGGGACGATGCGGCGCGCATCGCCCAGGATATCGTCGGCGCGGCGGGCGGGCTCGGTCTCTCCGCCTTCACCCAGGCGGCGCGGCATTTCTCCCGATCGGTGCGCGAGACAAAGGACCGCCACAGCGTGCGCAATGCCGCGCAGATCCTGTGGAGCGAGCATCTGCGCCCGCCAGGCGCTGACACATTTGTATCCTGATATCGCCGCCTAAAAAGGCTTGGGATTTCGTGGGGGCGCAGACCATTATCCCGCGCCCATGGTGGACGGTATTTCCCTTGAATCCCTGACGGCGCTCGTTCCGGCAACGCCCGGCGCGGTGGTCGCGGACGCGCGGGGCGCGCGACGCATTGCGCTGGCCGAAGCACGCGGCCTGTTCGACAGCGGCGCAGTGCTGTTGGTCCATGCCGGTTTCGTCGCAGGGCGGCTGGGCATCGCGCTGAAACAGCCGGTGTTCGACCTTTTGGAACTGTTCGCTTTCGTGCGGCCGGGACAGGCCTTCGTGCCCAGCGCGTTGGGCATGGCGCGGGCGCTGGGACTGGACGCCCCGCGCACGCCCGATGAGGCGGCAGCGCGATTGCATGACATCGCACGGAGATTGCTGGACGAAGTAAGCGCGATGGACCTGCGCGCGGAGCTCGCGCCGCTGGTGGGAACATTGACTCGCGCGGGGTGGCGCTGGGGGCCGCTGTTGCGAGCGATTGTGGGCGATACGCCGCACGGCTCGCCCATCGCGGGACTGGAAGCCTGGCGGGCCCTGCCCCAATGGGAGGACGAAGCGCCGGTGGGTACGCCGGGATCACAGCCGGTGGAGCCGGAAGAAGCACGGGCGCGGCTGGCGAAACTGGTCGGCGTGATGCGCCCGGAACAGGCGGCCTATAGCAGCGCCGCGACCTTTGCCTTCGGACCGCGCGAACAGGCGGGCAGCCCGCGCATCGCGCTGGTGGAAGCGGGCACGGGAACCGGAAAGACGCTGGGGTATCTGGCGCCCGCCAGCCTGTGGGCGGAGAAGAACGGGCCGGGACTTTGGATATCCACCTACACCCGTAATCTGCAGCGCCAGATCGTGCAGGAGATCGCGCATCTCTATCCCGATCCCGCCGAGCGCGCCGAAAAGGCCGTGGTGCGCAAGGGGCGGGAGAATTATCTGTGCCTGCTGAATTTTGAAGATGCGGCGAAGAGAACGGCGCTGGCGCCGGGGCAGCGCAGCGTGGCGCTGGGGTTGATCGCGCGCTGGATCGCGTCCGGCACGGATGGCGATCTGTCAGGCGTCGGCTTTCCGGCCTTCCTGGCGGCCTACATGCCGCTGTCCACCGTCACCGACCGCCGTGGCGAGTGCATCTATGCGGCATGCCCGCATTACCGGATCTGTTTCATCGAGCGCGCGATCCGCCGCGCGCGGCATGCGCCCATCGTGATCGCCAATCATGCGCTGGTGATCGCGCAGGCGGCGCAGGATTGGCTGGCGACCGACCAGACCACGGATACGCCGGGCGAAAAACGCCTGCGCTATGTGTTTGACGAAGGCCATCATCTGTTCGACGCGGCCGACAGCGGCTTTTCGGCGCTTGTGTCGGGCCGCGAGATGGCTGAACTGCGCCGCTGGATACGCGGGCCTGAAGGCCGCGCCCGCACCCGCGCGCGCGGACTGGAGGAACGGCTGCGCGACCTGATCTCCGATGACGAGGTGGCGCAGAGCGCATTGGAGGAAGCCGTGGCGGCGGCCAGCGCGCTGGCGGGCGAAGGCTGGACCCAGCGCATCGGCACAAATCCGCGCGGCCCCGGCGAAGTATTTCTGGCGCTGGCCTACAGCCATGTCCGCGCGCGCAGCGAGGATCGCGATGCGTTCTACACACTCGAAGCCGAGGTGACGCCTCTGTCGCCGGAGTTGATGCGGGCCGTGCATGATTTGTCGCAAGGCCTGGGCCGCATCGCACGTCCGCTGGCGGATCTGGCGCGGCTGCTGCGCAAGAAGATGGACGAAAAGACCG
>JAFIHO010000413.1 GCA_017849395.1 Hyphomicrobiales bacterium | reverse complement strand
TCGGCTGCGCGCCACCGCGCTCGCGGGCGTGTTCGCGCTGCTGGCGCCCAGCCTGGGGCCGGTTGTCGGTGGATGGCTGACGGAAACGCATTCCTGGCATTGGATATTCCTCATCAACATCGCGCCAGGCCTGGCGGTGACCGCGATAGTTGCGTGGACGGTGCGGGTAGGAGAGCCCGAACGCGCCGCGCTGCGCCGTCTCGATTTTGTGGGCCTGATGTGTTTCGCGGCCTTTCTTGCATTGCTGGAACTGGTGTTGAACGAAGCGCCGCGCCATCACTGGCGGGGCGGCTTCGTGATCGCCGCGCTGTGTGCCTGCATCGTCAGCGGCGCGCTGGGCATCTGGCGCTGCATCACCGCGCCCTATCCATTCGTGCATCTGCGGCGCTGCGGAAACAGGAATTTCTCCGTCGGCTGTTTCTACAGTTTCGTTCTGGGCATCGGGCTTTATGGCTCGGTGTTCCTGATGGCGCTGTTCCTGGGGCTGGTGCGCGGTCATGGCCCGCTGCTGGTGGGCGAGATTCTGATGATCACGGGCCTGGCGCAGTTGATCGTCGCGCCGTTGTCGGCCTGGGCCGAAAGGCGCGGCCCCGCGCGGCTGCTGACGGGGCTGGGCTTTGGCCTGTTCGCGCTGGGGCTGCTGGCCAATGGCTTCACGACGCCACAGACAGACGCCGCCGGACTGTTCTGGCCCCAGGTGCTGCGCGGCGGGGCGCTGATGCTTTGCCTGCTGCCCGCGACAAGGCTGGCGCTGGATCACTGGTCCGCCGATGAAGTGCCGGACGCCAGCGCGCTGTTCAACCTGATCCGCAATCTGGGCGGGGCCATCGGCATCGCGCTGATCGACACATTGGTGGCAGAACGCGTCACCGGCCATGCCGCGCGGCTGATCGGGCGGCTTCAGGCCGGCGATCCGGTGGCGGCGAAATTCGTCGGTTTGCCGGTGCATCTGTTCCACAACCAGCCCATGGGCCCGGTGGACGAGATCACCAAAAAGATTCTGGCGCCGCTGATCGAGAAGGCCGCGCTGACGCAGGTGCTGAACGAAGCCTGGCTGGCAATCGCCGCGCTGTTCGCCCTGTCGCTGCTGGCCCTGCCGCTGATCCCGCGCGGCAAACCTACCAGTTCAGCAGCTTCTTGAGATTTCCGCCCTTCACCTTGGCGATGTCGGCGGCGGAATAGCCCTTCATATGGATATCCACCAGCATCGGAGAATCGCCGCCCCATACCATGCGGTCGGGACCGAACTCCTTGATCACGCGGCGGGTGAAAGGCAGCACGCTTTCGAAATTGGGCTTGTCGGTCGCGATATAGCTGACGCCCGAAAGCTTCATATAGACATTGGGATATTTGGTCAGTTCCAGCACATCGGCATATTCGTAGGGATTGCCGAGCTTGGGTTCGGCCAGATGGTCGATCAGCACCTTGCATCCGGGGAAGGCCGCGATGGCCGCGCCCGCCTGTTTGGCATAGTTCGGGCCGATATGCAGCTCGATCACCAGGCCCAGATCGACCGCCTGCTTCCACAGCGCACGCACATAGGGCGCGGCGAAGCTTTCCAGGTAATTTTCCTTGCCGCGATGGGCATGGAAGCGGGTGGAGACGATGCGCGGCTCCCGCTTCACCAGCGCGGCAAGCTTGGCCGGGGATTGCGGATTCTTCGGATAGAACAGGCTGGTCGCCTTGAATTGCTCGGGCGAGGTGCGCGCCAGGCTGTCCAGCACCAGCGTGTGATCGTCGCCATAAGGTTCGGGCTGCACGAACAGCGCCTTGTCGATACCTTCGGCCTTCAGGCGCTTCTGATATTCGGCCAGCGGATCGGCGGGATTCTTGGCGGGGTCGGGCTTGTAGGCCGCCTGGGGGTGATAGGGGAATTTCGCGACATTGCTGCTGAACAGGTGATAGTTCCACTCGATCACCGGATTGGCGGCATCGGCCTTCGCGGATGCGAGACCCGCGCCCAGCGCCGCTGCGCCCGCGAGAGCACCCAGCGCGTCCCGGCGGTGCGGCTGATTTTGGCGATCCATCCCACGTCCCCATTTTGTTTTGAATGGCCGGACAGTCCGGCTTGCGTTATCAAGAAAGAATAACATGGCGCCGGAAGCGGTCAAATTGACGGCGCGGCGCAAAAGGAAAGGCAGGGGGAGATGAAGATTTTCGCAAAAGGCATGTCGCGCCGCGCGCTGGTTCAGGCGACGGGACTTGCGGCAGGCGGCGGATTGATCGGCATGGCGGCAGGGGCGGCGCAGTCGCAATCCGTGCGGCGCGGCGCGGGCCCGCGCGCCATCGCGCTGGTGGGCGACCGTTATCACAATGCCGACTATATCCGCGTCAGCCTGGACAAGCTGTTCGGCGAGCTGAACATCCCCATCGACTACACCATCGCCTATGACAAATTCTCCGCCGAGACGCTGAAGGGTTATCAGCTTCTGCTGATCCTGCGCGACGGCATGATCTGGCCGGCCGGTTATCTGGGGCCCGACGCCTATGGCCATTACGAAGCCAATCTCGAGGAGCCCAAGGCGTTTCCCGCGCCGGTGCCGGTGATGTGGGCGACCGAGGAACAGGGCGCCGCGGTGCGCGATTTCGTGAATGCGGGCGGCGGTTTCTATGCCCTGCACAATTGCGCGCATATCTCGCTGGCGTCGAAGAATTATCGCGACGTGATGGGCGGCGCCTATGACGGCCATCCGCCGCAACGGCCCTTCCGGGTGCAGGCCACCGCCAATCGCCATCCCATCACCGAAGGCATGCAGCCCTTCATGGTGAATGACGAACAGCATTATCCGATCTACGACAAGGATCCGAAATACCAGATCCTGGAAGCGGAGAATGTCGACGGCCTGACCTATGAGAACAAGGGCACCAAATCGGTTGCAGGCTGGGCTTATGACTATGGCAAGGGCCGGGTCGTGCACACCATGCCCGGCCACAACATCCATGTGCTGTGGCAGCCGCAATATTTCGAAATCCAGAAACGCGCCGTGCGCTGGCTGCTGCGACAGTTGTAAAGCAGCTTTCCGTCGCCGCGAAGTGGTGTTCCGCATTCCGAAATAGGGCGCGGCTTTGCCTTTGGCCCGCCACACCCCTGGGCTATATGGTCCGCGCGCGCCCGGCGAGGCGCCCAGGGAGAAAGACATGCAGGAATTGAACCGGCGGCTGATGCTGACCACGACGGCGGCAGGGCTGGCGATGGCGGCGGCGAAAACTCAGGCGCAGACTGCGCCCGCCGACACGGAATGGCGTTCCTATGGCGGCGATCTGGCGCACACGCGCTATTCCCCGCTGGATCAGGTGAATGCCGGGAACTTCGCCGATCTGGAAGTAGCGTGGCGCTTCAAGACCGACAAATTCGGCCCGCGCCCGGAATATATCCTGGAATGCACGCCGCTGCTGGTGAAGGGGCGGCTGTTCGTCACCGCCGGATCGCGCCGCGCGGTGCTGGCGCTGGATGCCGCGACCGGCGAAGTGCTGTGGAGCTACCGCATGGACGAAGGCGCGCGCGCCCGCAACGCGCCGCGCCAGCTCTCCGGCCGCGGCGTCGGCTATTGGACCGATGGCGTGGAGGAACGCATCCTTTATGTCACTATCGGCTATCAGCTTGTCTCGCTGGATGCGAAGACCGGCATTCCCGATCCGAAATTCGGCACCAATGGCGTCGTCGATCTGAAGCGCGACAATGATCAAGATATCGACCTGGAAACCGCCGATGTCGGCCTGCACAGCGCGCCCACAGTGGCGAAGGGCGTGGTCATCATCGGCGCGGCGCACACGGCGGGCAATGTGCCGCGCACCCGTTTCAATGCCAAAGGCCATGTGCGCGGCTTCGATGTGAAGACCGGCAAGCGGCTCTGGATCTTCCACACCATCCCGCAGAAGGGCGAGTTCGGCTATGACACCTGGCTGAAACCCGGCCAGGCTGAAGAAGCGGGCAATGCCGGCGCCTGGTCGCAAATCTCCGCCGACGAGGAACTGGGCCTGGCCTATATCGGCGTCGAACTGCCCAGCGGCGACCAGATGGGCATGTACCGCGTGGGTCCGGCGCTGTTCGGCGAAAGCATCGTGGCGCTGGACATCCTGACCGGCAAGCGGCGCTGGCATTACCAGACCGTGCATCACGGATTGTGGGACTATGACATCGCCTGCGCCGCGATCCTGTGCGACATCCCGCACAATGGAAAGACCGTGAAGGCGCTGGCGCTGCCCAGCAAGCAGTCGTTCCTGTATGTGTTGAACCGCGAGACCGGCGAGCCGATCTGGCCGATCCGCGAGAAGAAAGTGCCCAAGGGCGATGTGCCCGGCGAATGGTATTCGCCCACCCAACCCATTCCGTCCAAGCCGCCCGCCTATGACCGGCAGGGCATAAGCGAAGACGATCTGATCGATTACACGCCGGAACTGCGCGCCAAGGCGCTGGCGCTGGTGAAGCATTACAAGCTGGGTCCCATCTACACCGCGCCGGTGCTGGCGAAGGAAGACGGCCCCTGGGGCGTCATCAACATGCCGGGCTATATCGGCGGCACCAACTGGCCGGGCGGCGCCTATGACCCGGAAAACCACACCGTCTATGTCTATTCCCAGACCAATCCGCTGACGGTGGGCAGCATCATTCCCAACACCAACATGG
>JAFIHO010000412.1 GCA_017849395.1 Hyphomicrobiales bacterium | reverse complement strand
ATGGGATTGTCGTTGAGTATGTGCGGACGGCCGCCCGCCTTGCGCGTCTCTTCGGCCAGGTCGTCCAGCATCTGGCGTTGTTCCTGGCGGGTCGCAGCAAAATGCACCTCGGCCCCTAGCAAATAGTCCATCAGCAGGTTGCCCTGAATATGATTGGGCCGGCGCCCCTCCAGCACCAGGATGGTTTTCAACCCCAGCCTGTTGCAGGCGCCGACGGTCTGTCGGGCAGAATTGGATTGTAGGTCGAGCCCGACAATCACGGTATCGGCCTGTTCGGCCATGGTCCGCGCGAGGCGGAACTCCAGGTTGCGCAGCTTGTTGCCGCCCAGGGCCAGGCTGGTGAGATCGTCACGCTTGATGAAGATGCGCGGCGTTCCGGGCAATCCGTGGGACAGCACACGGGCAAGGTTCGGTGCCTCGGTGATGGGCGTCGGCCGTTCGATAAGTCCCACGCGCGGCAGCGTGGCAATGTGAGCCCGGATGGCTGAAAAGTCGGGCAGAGGGGGGCGGGGTTTGGGCCTTGTGGTGGAATCCGTCACGCTTTCTTCTTCCTTCTCATGAGCCTGATGGGCTCGCCACCACCGGCGATGTCCTGCCGACCTGCAACGACGCCGCGACCAGGGCGCCCGTCAGGGCAAGCCCGGCCATGAGCAGCAGGCTTGTGGTGGGCCCGCCGGTTTGTGTCTTCATATAACCGAACAGATACGGCCCGAAGAAGCCGCCCAGCGCGCCGAGGGAACTCACCAGGGCGCTCCCGGCCGCGGCCGTCGCCCGCGAGAGGAAAGACGCCGGGATGGGGTAAAGCATCGGCCCCAGCGACACCGAACCGACATTCGCCAAGGTGAAGCACAGCAGCCGGATCACCGGGTCCTGGAGTAGCGCGCCGCCGGCTATGCCTATACCCAGCATCAGAAGCGCGGAGGCGACATGATACCGGCGTTCTCCAGTGCGGTCGGAATGCCGACTGAACAAGACCATGCCAATTGCGCCGATGAAGGGCGGAAAGGCCAGGATGAAACCGGTCTGTGTGTTGCTGTAGCCTAGCTGGGTGACCAAGGCCGGCAGGAAGAGGGTAATGGAATAGGTCGCGCCTTGCATGGAAAAATTAGCAAACGCGCATTTTAGAATGCGGCTATCGAACAGGACTTTCAGAAGACCCGCATGTGCGCTTCTGCCGGCCAGGGCCTGTTCGCGCGCAACCGTCTCCTGCAGCCAGCCGGCTTCGTCCCTTTCGAGCCATTTTGCATCCCGCGGGTGCTCGGTCAGGTAAAACCAGACGGCAACTGCCATCAGCACCGAGGGCAATCCCTCCAAGATGTACATCCATTGCCAGCCTTCCAAACCCAGGCCCGTGACATTCAGCAGCAAGCCTGAAATCGGTGCGCCGATGACGGACGATACCGGCACCGCAAGCATGAAAAAGGCGATCACGCGGGCGCGGTAATCCGAGGGAAACCAACGTGTCAGGTAGAACACCACGCCCGGATAGAAGCCCGCTTCGCAAAGGCCCAGAAGGAAGCGCAGGAGATAAAAGCAGATATCCGCACCGAGTCCGCTCAGGGCGGATATCTGCGGAATGAAGCCGAATGAGGTGGAAACCAAGCCCCAGCTGAGCATGATGCGGGCAATCCACACCCGGGCGCCCAGCCTTTCCAGAAGGATGTTGGACGGTATCTCAAGCAGGAAATAGCCGATGAAAAAGACGCCAGCGCCGAAGCCGAAGGCTGCCTCGGACAGGCCAAGCGATCGGCTCATCTGGAGATGGGCGAAGCCCACATTGACCCGGTCCAGGAAGGCGACAACATAGCAGGCCATCAGGAACGGCAGCAGCCGCCACATGACCTTCTTGACCGTCCGGCTCTCCAGCTCTGCCATCTCGGTGATTTGTTTAGGGGTGGTATGAGCGGCGGGCATTCACGAAATCGGTGCTTGTGTCAATCCGGCAGCACCGCCACGCAGTCGATCTCGACCTGGATCCCCAAAAGCTGGCAACCGACTGTGGTGCGCGCCGGCGGATCGTCGCCAAAGAATTCCCGGTAAATGGCATTATACTCCTGGAAGCGGGAAATGTCGCTGAGATAAGCGTTGACCTTCACCACATTCGGCAGATCCACGCCTGCGCCTTGCAGGATGATTTGCAGGTTGCGCAGCGTCTGGCGGACCTGCTCCGCAAAGGAATCTGGCACCACATGCGTTACGGGGTCCGCCGGACCTTGTCCCGAGACATAGACAGTGCCATTGGAGACGATCGCGTGCGAATAGTGTCCCGCGGGCTTGACGGCGGCCTCGACGACCAGTGCTTTGCGCATTTTTCCCCCACTTTTGGCGGCCGCGCTTTTCGCGGGCCGTTCTTAACATACGCTATATCCCCGGCTTTCCAGCCAGCGGCGATTTGCCCCCCCGAGGCTCCTCAACCGAAACCAGTCATTCATTTTACGCCAGTGGTTGGCGAGACTCGGGGCTAATACCCTTTATATCGCGACCGGCAGGTCCTGGGAGTCCGCCATCTCCAGAATGGCATGGGTCAACCGCCATGTCGTTGCCGACAGGGGCTGTGACGCCAACGCACTACTCAATCTGATCCGGGCCAGCGGCGCAAAGCCTCACATACCCTCAACACGCCAGCGCCTGATCCACCGCTCAGTAAATCGACGCATCTACCGCCAGCGCAATCTGGTCGAACGCTTCTTCTGCAAGCTCAAGCATTTCAGGCGGGTCGCAACTCACTTCGACAAGCTCGCCAGAAACTTCCTAGCCTCCGTCGCGCTCGCCTCAACCCGTCTCTGGACCAGAAATTATGAGTCCAGTACCTAGTCCAGCAAGTTAAAAAATTGGGAATGAACAGAATATTTCGAACCATCTTCTGGCACCATTCGTTCTTTCTGCAATATTCGCCGAAGTCCGAGGTTGCCTTTTCAGGCCGCTAGTTTGCGGCGGCCTCGGGCAATGCGAAGGTCAGGATGTTGCTTCCGGCCGCGACCGAAACATATTGACGCCCGTTCAGCATGAACGTCATCGAACATCCTCGCCACGGCTGGTTTCCATGGAAGGTCCAGAGCGTCTTTCCACTCTTTGCGTCTGCCGCCGCGAAGCCGCCGCCAGTTTCTCCATAGAACACCAGCCCACCGTCGGTGCTCATGACACCTGAGTAATTGGCCTCCTGCGGTCCTTCCTGCGGGATTTCCCAGACAGTTGCGCCCGTATGAATATCCAGCGCGCGCAGATATTTTAGGCCGGGATCATTGGGGTCTCGAACGCCTTCATAGCCCTGGCTCTCCTTGGCGGTCTGCCGATAGATGCTGCAATCCTCGACCGCCATTACGTAAAAAAGATTGGTATTGGGACTGAACGAGGTCGCGTACCAGTTGGTCGCGCCGCGCACCGACGGGCAACCTTTGACTCCCGCCCGCGTCACCTGATTGCCGGGTAACAGCCTGGGCTTGCCGTCCGTGCCGTATTCGCTGGCCCAGTTCATTTTCTTGACGAAGGGCTTGGCGAACAGGAATTCACCCGTTGTCCGGTCAAGCACGAACATGAAGCCGTTGCGATTGGCCTGAAGCATCAACTTCCGGGGACGTCCGCGATATTCGGCGTCCACCAGCACAAGCGGCTCCGTGGCGTCCCAATCGTGAAGATCGTGGGGCGTGAACTGATAATACCAGCGCAGTTTTCCGGTCTTCGCGTCCAGCGCGATGACGCAGTTGGTGTAGAGGTTGGTGCCTTGGCGCTCATCACCATCGGTAGCAGGAAATGGGTTGCCCACAGTCCAGAAAAGCGTGTCGGTCTCCCTGTCATAGGATCCCGTCAGCCATGTCGCGCCACCGCCTGTTCCTATGGCTGTCCCTTTCCATGTTTCAGAACCCGGCTCACCCGGTTGAGGAACGGTCCAGAAACGCCAGGCCTGCTCTCCGGTAGTGGCCTTGTAAGCTGCCAGGAACCCTCGCAACGGGCTGTCTCCGCCGCCGATACCCGCAATGACGAGATCGCCGACGACCAGGGGCGCGGACGTAGCTACAAAGCGCCCCGGCGACTGGGGCATATTGACGTCCCACATCACTCCGCCGGTCAGCCGGTTCAGACAGATCAGATGTGCGTCACTGGTGGTGAAGAAAACGCGGTCGCCCAGCAGCGCAACACCCCGGTTCGCCTGTCCCGGATTGCGCCTGCGGCCTGTTTCGGACGGCGCATCGGTGCGCACATAACACCACAACTGACGCCCCGTCGCCGCGCCCAGCGCGCACACCTTGTCGGCCGCCGTGACGTACATGACGCCGTCACTCACGATGGGCGTCGTCTCCAGATTTGAAACATTCAGCGAATAGACCCAAGCCATCTGCAGGTTCTGCACATTGCCCGTGTTTATCTGGTTCAGGGCGCTATGACGGTTGCCGCCAAGGGCGCCATTGTAAGTGGTCCATTCGCCGGGTTTGGGCCGCAGGATCGCATCCATGGCTTCCTGGGAAATCTTCGCATCCTTTTCAGGCCGAAAGAGCGGCCGGTCTCCTCCGAGGCTGCTGAGATAAGCAATGAGATCCCGGCGCTCATCGGCGCTCGCCTGTAACGGTGGCATATACGACTTCGCTTCGGGTGCGATCCGAACGTACTGCTTGTCGGTCAGGAAATGCAGCTTCCCGTCGAGTGTCTGGAGTTCAAGATCGTGCTCTGCGCGGCCGCGCGCAAAGCCGCGCAGGCTTTTGCCGTCTCGCATCTGGACGTTCACGATCCGCCAGGTGTCGTCAGGACAAAACGCCCAGCGCGGGCAGCTGGCTGTTGTGTGAATCCCCATCTGCGACGTCGGATCATCCAGCACCAATTCCAGTTCGCGCACGGTCGAACGCAGACCAATGGACGACAAATCGGGACCATTCACTTTCCCCCGGCCATGCACCATGTGGCAGCCCGCGCACTGGCCCTTGCCGTAAAAGAAATCCGCGCCCGCCTGCGCATTGCCTGCGGGTTTGGTCTCGAACGCAGACATGTTGAGGGAGCGTAGCCATTGCGCCAGCGATCGAAGCTCGTCAGCGGGCAGCTTGAAGGACGGCATGCCTCCTGCCGTTCCGGTGCTGATCAGTTCGCTGATCTGCATCTCGTTCATGCCGCGAAGTGTCGGATTATTCGCAAGCGCGGGCGCGCGGTCTCCGCCGGCGCCTCCTTCGCCATGGCATCCTTCGCAAAGATTGTCGAACTGCTTCTGCGCTGCGGCGAACCGCGAGGCCGAGGGGGCAGGGATTTGCGCCAGGCTCTGTACAGCGAACAGCGCTGCGATTGCGATTAGGCCGCCCAGAATGATCTTTTTCATGGCGTTGACGACTTTCGATTTGTTGGAAGGGGCAGGTTCAAGCCAGGCTGGGCTGGTTCGCCCGCCGCTTCTTCCAGCGGTAGGCTGCAAGGGAGTTTTTCCAGAAGAACTTATCGACCGCTTCCGGGCCCTTCTGGGAGAAATACTCATGCGTCAGTGCCAGAACCTCGCCGAAGGTGCTCATGGGCTCGCTGTTGGTCCAGTCACTTGCGAAAAGCAGCCGGTCGGAGCCGAATGTTTCCCAGATCTCATCCAACCGCGGGCGATAAAAACTCAGTTCGCGGGGAATGCGTCCGCCCGATTGAACGCGGCGGTCGTGCTCATCGAACCGCTGGAATATCTCCGATACTTTTACGAAAATCTGGGGGCGATGGGCGAGTTCACGAAGTCCCTGCTTGTATACGGCCAGTTCGGCCGGATCTTCCGGTGGACGCGCGCCGGGTAAATGGTTGATCACGACGCGGAGATGGGGGACTTGATCCGTGATTTTGAGCAGATTCTGCACATCCCTGGCGCCGCCGCCCGCATCAAGAGTGAGCCCCGCATCGGCCAACCGTTTCAAATCGACCATTACTTCGCGCTTTTGAATCAGTTCAGCGACATTGCGGCCCCACAGATAGGAAAAACGTATGCCCACATAGAGTGGGTTTTTGTGCAACCGGTCGAGATGCTCACCAAAATCCGGATGGCCGGGAAGCAGATCACCAACCTCGCCAACAACGATGGGTTCTTTGGCCGATACATCCAGAACCCAGTAATTGTCCTCCACCCATGGACTGCATTCCGTCTCGATCATGCCGACGACGCCGAAGGGTTCGGCTATCTTGCGGTAGTCGGCTGGAAGAAAGCGGCGATAGATGCTCGCTTGCTCCGGGCTGGGCCATGGCACGCCCTGCGGTCGCGTCGGATCGTACAAATGCACATGCGTGTCGATGATGGGAACAGAATATTTCTTGATGGCGGCTCCCGTCGCGGCGCTTGTCCCCATTACAGCGGTGCTGGCAACAGCTGTCGTGATGAATTCGCGTCGATCCATCGGCTTCTCCCCTCAGCTCGGGCGTTTGCTGCCCGGAATTGTTATACTGAATGCGATCAAATATTGGGACAACGCTATCACATATTGCGGAGGCCTTCCATAGACGTTCATATACCGGGCGGGTCCGGATAACGCCGAAACCGATTGTCACCACTTAGGGTCGATGCTGGAGAATTCATGATGTTTCCGAGAATCAAACAGGTCCGCGCATTTGTGGTACGCGGGGGTGGGGCCGATTATCACGACCAGGGCGAGGGGCATTGGATTGACGATCATATTGCCACGCCGATGGCGCGCTATCCCGAGTATCGGCAAAGTCGCCAGAGCTTTGGCATTAATGTCCTGGGCACGCTGGTGGTGGAAATTGAAGCTTCCGACGGCACCGTTGGATTCGCGGTGACCACGGGGGGGGAACCAGCCTGTTACATCGTGGAAAAGCATCTCGCCCGCTTCCTGGAAGGGCGCGATCCCGCGGAAGCTGAGAAGATCTGGGATCAGATGTATTTTTCCACCCAGTATTACGGTCGCAAGGGGCTTGTGATCAACGCTATCTCCGGGGTCGATCTCGCGCTGTGGGATTTGCTGGGCAAGTTGCGCAAGGAGCCCGTACATCAGTTGCTGGGTGGCGCAGTGCGCGACGAGCTGATTTTCTATGCCACCGGCGCGCGGCCCGACTTGGCCAAGCAGATGGGTTTCATCGGCGGCAAAATGCCGGTGCATCACGGTCCGGCCGAGGGCGAGGAGGGGTTGAAGAAGAATCTCGCCGAGATTGCAAAAATGCGTGCCGCCACGGGCCCCGACTATTGGCTGATGCTGGACTGCTGGATGTCACTGGACCTGAACTATGCAACCCGGCTGGCGCAGTCCGCCTGGAAGGAGTCTGGGCTGAAATGGATCGAAGAGGCGCTTTCGCCCGATGATTACTGGGGCTATCGCGACCTCCGGAAAAGCGTCCCCCCGGGCATGCTGGTCACCACAGGTGAGCATGAGGCGACCCGCTGGGGATTCCGCATGCTTCTGGAGATGGATTGCTGCGACATCATACAGCCCGATGTCGGCTGGTGCGGCGGGGTTACCGAGTTGATCAAGATCGCCAACCTCGCTGATGCGCATGGCAAGCTGATGGTGCCCCATGGGTCATCCGTCTACAGCTATCACTTCGTGATCACGCGCCATAACAGCCCTTTTGCAGAGTATCTGATGATGGCGCCGAAGGCGGACAAGGTGGTGCCAATGTTCCACCCGCAATTGCTGGGCGAACCTGTACCGCAGAATGGTCGCATCAAGTTGTCGGCATTGGACAAGCCGGGCTTTGGCGTGGACCTTAATCCCGAAGTGAAGCTTCACCGCCCTTATCCGCGATAACGGCGCGCCCTTCAAACTGAGAGAAAGAGGCTGACCTGACCGAAGGGGGGCGGTCAGGTCAGCCCAGAACGACGGCTCTCGTACGCCGTCTGTAACAATCTCAGTAGTTTGCGCGGATGCCGATTCGATACATGCGGCCGGCCGTGTCATACAGTGTGGGATTGACGGCGTTGGTGTTCGCCGCGGTCGCTGCGATCGCGGGCGGATCGACATTCGTCAGATTGTCGATCTTGCCGAAGATCTGGAAATGATCATCCAGATTGTAGCTGGCCCCGACATGGAAATAGAGCGCGCCCGGAATGAAATTATTGTTGATGGTGGGATTGATGGCTGTCGGCAGGGGACAGCCGGAGGTGCACTGGATGAATTGCTTGTTGAGCACGCCATCGCTGATGTACTGCTCGGTCAGCGTGAAACTCCACCGGTCGTTGGTATAAGTCTGCACGCCCAGCACTTTCCACAGCGGAATGCTGCCGCCATTCACGCCGGCCTGCTGTGTCGGAATGGTGTTCAAGACGCCCGAATCCGACTTGAAGGAGCTGACATGCGTCGCCAGCGACCGCAGCCGGAAATTGCCGGGAATCCCCCAGTTTTCCAGGTCGAAGGCATAGCTCGCCTCCACATCGAAACCGTCCGTGACGGTGGACGCCAGGTTGAAGGCCGTCGCGATGGCATGGGTGATCTGGGTCGATGTGAGCCTCAGATCGCCATTCGGCGGGTTGGTCAGGAAGGCGGTGCAGGCGACCGCGCTGCCGGCGAAGCACAGATCCATCGACTGCGCCGCGTTGAAGCTGCTGATCTGGCCTTTCAGCGCGATGCGGTAATAATCGAAGGATGTGCTGAAGCCCGGCAGCCAGGCGGGCTGGTACACCACGCCAACTTCCGTGGTCTGTGATTTTTCCGGCTTCAGGTTCGGATTGCCGCGGTTGACATTTTGGATCTGTTGGGGCTGGTTGGTGAACAGATTGGTGACAGTGCCGACCGTAACGGTCTGGGCGGCAAACAACTCGCTCAGGTTCGGCGCGCGGATGTCGCGTGATTGAAGCGCCCGGAATCTCACGCCGTCGATGGGCGTCTGCCAGGTGGCGCCGACCTT